>JAWOBD010000003.1:0-5753 GCA_046498175.1 Dehalococcoidales bacterium
TGATATAATTAAAAAGGCTGGTCTGAGCTTGAAGCTTGTTCCTGTTGACGGCATTGTCGAAAAGATACGTGAGGTAAAGGAGCCCGAAGAGATTGAACTTATAAACCGGGCGGTGGTAATCAGCGATGCTGCCATGGGATATGCCCGAGGTTTGATTGCCAGCAACATCACCGAGCAGGAGTTGGCCTGGGAGATAGAGAGGTTTATGAGGGAGGCGGGCAGCGAGCCGGTTCCCTTCGGGGTCATCGCCGGTTCGGGGGAGAACGCAGCTTTGCCTCATGCCCGGGCAACCTCGCGCGATATCAGTACCGGTGGGCCAGTACTTCTGGATTTTGGTGCCAGGGTTGGGGGGTACTCCAGCGACCTGAGCCGTACTTTCCTCGCCGGTGGAGGGGATGAAACCTTTAACCGGGTATATGATATTGTGCTAGGTGCACAGCTTGCGGCAATAGAGATGGTCAAGGAAGGTATGACCGGGGAGGAAGCGGACAATATTGCGCGGACAGTTATCACCGAGGCTGGCTATGGAGAATATTTTGGGCATGCCTTGGGTCATGGTATAGGTCTGCTGCCGCATGAGGCACCGCGCCTGGGCAGGGGTTCTCAAGAGACGATTACGGAAGGGATGGTATTCACCATTGAGCCGGGGATATATATACCCGGATGGGGTGGTGTCCGGATTGAGGATACGGTGGTAATGGATGATGGCAGGATAAGAGTGATTTCAAAGGCAGAAAAGATTAGGAGTAGATGATGTTAAACGCCAGTGAATTGAGAAAGGGAGTTACTATCGAGCTGGAGGGCAAGCTGTATCAGGTTATCGACTACCAGCACGTGAAGACTAAGAAGGCAGCCCTGGCCAAGGTTAAGCTCCGTGATATAAAGGATGGTCATTCCATGGAGCGAAGTTTCCAGAACACGGAGAAATTTGTGCGTGCTCGCCTGGAGTACCGGCCCATGCAGTACCTGTATAATGACGGCGATTTGTTCCATTTTATGGATGAGGAGAACTTCGAACAGACATCTCTAAACCGCGAGCAACTGGGCGAAGCCATAAATTATCTCAAGGATGGGATGTCGCTTCAGCTGTCCAGCTACAAGGGCGAGCTGATGAGCGTCGAGATGCCCATTACCGTTGAGCTCGAGGTCGCCCACAGCGAACCGGGCATAAAGGGGGACACCGCGACTGCCGGAACCAAGCCAGCTACGCTGGAGACCGGCATTACCATCGAGGTACCCCTGTTTATCAACGAGGGTGATACCATCAAGGTGGATACCCGTAACGGGAGCTACCTGGAAAGGGTAAACTGAACTTGCTCCGGGCGGACCTTCATGTGCATACCGAGTACTCACCGGATTGCAATACTCCGCTATCCAGGATTGTCGACCATTGCCTGGAAGCGGCTATCAACTGCCTGGCCATTTCCGACCATAATACCACGGAAGGGGCTCTGAAACTGAAGGAAGAGGCTCCCTTTATGGTAATCGTAGCCGAAGAGGTGATGACCCCGTACGGTGAGATTATGGGGATGTTCCTCGAGGAAACCATACCGGCGGGGCTATCGGTTGCGGAGACAATATCGAGAATCAGGGCACAGGGCGGGCTTGTTGCCATACCCCATCCATTCGACCGGTTCCGGCACTCGGCTCTAAACCAAAGGATTACCCGGGAGCTTGCCGAACGCGGGGAAATCGACATAATCGAAGTGTTCAACTCCAGAACTCTCCTCTACCGCTCTTCGGCTCAGGCAGAGAGCTTTGCCAGGGAATACGGTCTTCCTGGCAGTGCCGGGAGTGATGCCCATACCCTCCAAGCGATAGGTAACGCCTTTGTCGAAATGCCTGAGTTCGGGGGCCGGGAGGATTTCCTGCCGGCGCTGGAGGCGGGCAGGGTATACGGGCACAGGACTAATCCGCTGGTTCATATCAGGAGCGTCGTGGCCAGATTTAGAAGCAGGCTTTAAAAGGCAATCGAATAATTTCGCCGGGTTGGTTGCACGGGGGTTTTCCCTCTTGCCATGGAACCATAACAAGGCCGAAAAGCAAATGACAGATAATATCTACCGTATTGGCTGGTTTTCCACGGGAAGGGATGAGGCTGCCGGGGCTCTTCTTGAGACCGTGCAGGGCAGCATCGAGCGTGGAGAGATCAAGGCTGAGATAGCCTTTGTCTTCAGCAACCGGGAACCGGGAGAATCGGAGTATAGCGACCGCTTTTTCGGCCTGGTAAGGGGTTACGATTTGCCGCTCGTTACCCTGTCCTGCCGCAGGTTTCTCGAGGAGAATGGGGGTGACGCTGGAGCAAACAGAAACCATAGCCGGGAGGAATACGACCGGGCTGCGATGAATCGCCTGCGGCATTTCCGGGTTGACCTTTGTGTCCTGGCGGGATATATGCTTGTCGTGGGTGAGGAAATGTGCCGCCGCTATAATATGCTTAACCTTCATCCGGCGGCGCCGGGAGGACCGAAGGGAACATGGCAGGAGGTAATCCGGCAATTGATTCAGGAAAGAGCGCGGGAGAGCGGCGTGATGATGCACCTGGTTACTCCGGAACTGGATCGGGGACCGGTGGTGACTTATGCCCTTTTCTCTATCCGTGGAGCACCCTTTGACCGGTACTGGGCTGAGATAAACGGATATCAACGTGACGAGAGCCGGGCCGGGGGTGGGGAAAAAGCACTCTTCCGGCTTATCCGTGAGTATGGATTAAAGAGGGAATTCCCGCTTATCATTGCTACTCTGCAGGCGTTTAGCCAGGGCAGGGTTAAAATAGAGAATGGCACAGTAACCGATTCCGGTGGTCACCCACTTGACGGGTATGATCTCAGTGACGATATAAACAGGATGGTGGCCGGTTAAAAGCGCCGTAAGGAGGTGATTGGTATTAGTAACTTTATCTGTTTTGATTTGGAGGGACCTCTATCACCGGAGGATAATGCCTATCAGTTGATGAAGCGCTTCCCTGAAGGCGGGCATGTTTTCGAGGTAATCAGCCGTTACGATGACCTTCTGGCTATGGAGGAAAGGGAGGGGTATGAGCCGGGTGATACCCTGGCACTGATAGCGCCTTTCCTGATGCTCCATAATATCTCCGATGACGATATTATGGAGCTTGCCAGGTCGGCTCACCTGACCGGTGGTGCCGAGAAGCTGGTTTCCTGGCTGGAGTGGAACGGCTGGAGGGTATTCTGTATTACCACTGCCTACGAGCAGTATGCGCACCATATCACCAACAAGCTCGGCATCTTCGCGCATAACGTTGCTTCGACGCCATTCCCCGCCGACAGCCTCAAGCAGTCCCTGTCCCGTGATGACCTGGAGCTGGTCAGGAAGAAGGAAGAGGAAATCTTGGCTTTGAAGCCTGTTGGTGATGATGACCGCATCCGGGAGAGTCTGGACTCTTTTTTCTTGGAGAAGCTCCCCGCTACCGGAATCGGCGCCATAGTGGCCGGTATAAAGCCGGTCGGGGGCAGGCGCAAAGTGGACGCCCTGAACAGGTTTGCCGGGAAATATGACCAGCCGCTATCCGGGTGGGTGGTGGTGGGAGACAGCATTACCGATTTCAGAATGCTGGAGGCGGTAGATGGTTCCGGGGGGCTGGCTATAGCCTTCAATGCTAACCAGTATGCAATTCCGGGTGCTACCATGGGTTTGGCCTCGACCGATATCGCCGACCTTGGGGAGGTACTGAAGGGGTGGCAGAAGGGCAGGCGCAAGGAGGTAGAAAAGCTGGTCAGGGGGGAGGAGAAGTCCGGCGCCAGTGATGAGACCCGGCACTTCAGCTGGCTTGCGGGAAGAGATGACCTGGATGGTATCATAGCGACTCACCAGAAGTTGAGAAATCTGGCAAGAGATGATGCCGGCAAGCTGGGATAGGGCGATGGCGGCAAAACTCGAGGTAGTCGGTCTGGGAGCGTTGAATGTTGACCATATTTACCGGGTGGAGAGCATCCAGACCGACGGAGAGTCGGTGGTTGAAGAGGTATATACCTCCCCTGGTGGTTCCGCTGCCAATACCATTTTTGGCATGGCCAGGCTGGGGGTGGCTGCCGGTTTCTGCGGTGTCGTTGGTGATGACGATGGGGGTAGGATGGTCATCGAGGATTTTACCCGGGCAGGGGTGGATACCACTCGCATAAGACAGGAAAGCGGGGTAAAAACCGGCGTCGCCTTATGCTTGAGCGACCGCTCCGGGAAACGGTCCATATACGTGATACCGGCTGCCAACCGCCTGCTCGGAGGGAATGAAATCGATGCGGAGTACATCAACCGGGCAGGCATGCTGCACCTTTCCTCTTTTGCCGGTGAGGGACAACTTAAGATAGTAGTGGGGATGATGGCCAGGTTATCCGCTTCCACCAGGCTCAATTTTGCTCCCGGAGCGCTTTATGCGGCAAGGGGGCTTGACAGGCTCGCACCCATTATTGCGAGGACACATACCCTATTCGTCAACAGGGATGAGATAAGAGCGCTTGGCGGGGATAACATCGCGGGCGCGGCCGAGAAATGTATCCGTGCAGGCTGCAGGACCGTTGCTGTGACGATGGGTTGTGGGGATAAGGTGAAAACGTCCCGTGGTGGTGCAGAGAAAGAGGTGGATGCTGCCTGCTATCTTAGAAGTTCTGATGAAGAAGAGGTAGTCAGCCCTGTTCCCGGTGAGATGCCGGGGGGCGATTCCACCGGTGCTGGCGATGCCTTCGCTGCCGGGTTTCTCTACGGGGCACTTGGGGATAAGGACTTGAAAGAATGTGGCAGACTGGGTGTTGCTGCTGCTCTGTGCTCGATGAGCCGGATAGGAGCCAGAGAGGGTTTGCCCTACCCCGAAGAGCTGATGGACTACTACCACTGGTCAACGTTGCCGGAATAGCCGCTACTTCTTTTTCCCGGCGTCTTTTTCCTCCGAAGGTTTATGCAGCACTTCGTCCACGATGCCGTATTCCACCGCCTGTTCCGGGTTAAGATAGAAGTCACGGTCGGTATCGTGGGTAATCTTGTCCACAGTCTGACCGGTATGTTCTACCAGGATGCCGCGTATTATTTCCTGGATGCGCATGATTTCACGGGCGGCGATTTCAATGTCGGCAGCCTGTCCTTGGGCGCCTCCGAAGGCCTGGTGCATATGTATGGTGGCGTTCGGTAAACTGAAGCGTTTTCCCCTTGCCCCGGCACACAGGAGGACGGTGCCCATGCTGGCCGCCAGCCCCACGCATATGGTAGAGACATCAGGGCGGATAAGCTGCATGGTATCATAAACGGCCAGGCCGGCGCTGATAACGCCTCCCGGGCTGTGGATGTAGAGGCTGATATCTTTGTCGGGGTCTTCCCTCTCCAGATAGAGAAGCTGGGCCACGATGATGTTGGCTACCTGGTCGTTAATTGGTGTACCCAGCATGATAATCCGCTCTTTCAACAACAGTGAATAGATATCGAAGGCCCGTTCTCCCCTGGCTCCGCTTTCGATTACCATGGGAATAACATTCTGAGGTTGTGTGCTCATTGCTGTCCCTCCTTTTCCTCGCTTTCTGTATTGGCTACCTGATCATCTTCGCCTTTTCCCTTACCCCCGGCTATTTCTACCAGGCGCTGCACCGTTTTCCGGCCGGTAAGCAGATTGATGATTGAATTTCGTGGCTCCGGTCTGCTGAAGTATTTCTTGAGCTCGGTCATCATCTTACCAGGTGGGGAAAGATATAGCTGCCAGTGCAGCCGTGATGAAAGGAGAAGTTGATGCAATAATATTAACCGGGGGC
>JAWOBD010000012.1:0-7876 GCA_046498175.1 Dehalococcoidales bacterium
CGACTCCAAGATGGCGGCCGCAAGCTTCTCTCGCCGTTTGCACTCCGTAAGGCTGCGGGCGAACACCTGGGCTGTAATGGCCTTAGAAATCTCTTTAGGGATATATAACTCTTGAGGATGTACCTGTTGACGAAGCATACAACCGGTAGAGAGTGGCAGGAATTGAGAAAGAGGCTATTTTAAAGAAAGGCTGATTTAGGATTGATAACCAGGATTGTCGATGGAACTGTAATACCTCTGTTCGTGATTAATGGCAAGCACAAAGTTGTCTACTGGAACAGGGCTGTTGAAGTACTTACCGGTATAAGTCGGGGTGATATTATTGGAACAGCCGAACAGTGGCGGGCCTTTTATGAAACGAAGAGACCGGTTATGGCTGATTTGATTGTGGACAGAGCCAGTGCTGAAAAAATTGAGAGCTATTATCCGGATAGCTGTAAAAAATCACCGTTGCTTGAAGGTGCTTTTGATGCGGAAAGGTTTTATCCTTTTCTGGGTGACTCTGGTAAATGGCTCTATTCCACCGGCAGTCCTATAAAGGATAAGAAGGGTAATATAATCGGCGCTGTAGAAACACTGCAGGACGTGACTGATCGCAAGCAGGCTGAACAGGCATTACTGGATTCAGAGAAAAGCTACCGGGAGCTTTTCGATGATGCGCTTGATGCCATCTGGGTCCATGACCTGGAGGGGAATATCCTGAAGGCAAACCGGGCCACTGCCAGGATAACAGGGTTCAGTAGCAAGGAGTTATCAAGGGCAGCAAATATAAGGGATTTTCTATCTGGGGATAGTGTACGTAAATTGGTGAGCGGGCGTCATGATTTGATTGAGATATACGAGGAGATGGGAAAACCATATAAGCAGCAGATTGTGCGCAAGGATGGCAAGGAGGTAACAGTAATGTGTACCACCAGGCCCATTTTCAGCGGAGGTAAGGTGGTCGCTTTTCAGAATATAGCCTGGAATATTTCCAGGCAAGCCAGGGTGCAAGAAAATCTGCGTTACTATATGCAGCAGGTTACCATTGCTCAGGAGGAGGAAAGAAAAAGAATCGCTCGTGATTTGCATGATGATGTAGCCCAATCTTTGCTGTTGGTGATGCAGGGTCTTGATATGCTGAGCTCGACTAAACGGCCTAAGCTGTCCAATACGCAGCTCAAAGAATACTTGGAACGGTTGCGTAACCAGGCTGTTGATGCCCTAGAAGCGGTAAGGCGCTGTGCACAGGATATGAGGCCGAGGATTATCGATGACCTGGGTTTGGTAGCTGCTCTGGAATGGCTGACCGATGATATGGCCAAATATATGGAAATCGACGCTGGCACTGAGATAAAGGGTGATGAGCGCTCACTACTATGCAGCGAGGTGGAACTGTTGCTTTTTCGCATTGCACAGGAAGCGCTGAACAATGTCAGGAAGCATGCTCAGGCAACGAAGACCTTGCTTACGGTGGAGTTTGGCGACGATTCTCTGACGATGACGATATGGGATAACGGCAGGGGTTTCAAGGTACCAAAGATACTGGGTGATCTGGCCAGTCTGGGTAAACTCGGTCTGGCGGGTATGCAGGAGAGAGCCAAACTTATCGGTGGTAGTTTGAAGATAAATTCGGGGGAAGAAAAGGGTACAACAGTAATGGTCAGGGTGCCAATGCAGGACTAGCGCTGCACAGGAAGAGATATTGGGGCGGGTTTATTTTATCTTACCTGGATTGAGGGAATCGAGGCGTTCCTCCAGCCTTTTCAGCTTAAATTCCCTGAGAAGCAGTTTTTCTCTCTCATTATCTATAATCTTTTGCGGTGCTTTGGTCAGGAAGGATTTGTCCTGAAGCCTCTTTCCCAATATTGATAACGCAGAGCGAGTCTCTTCGATTTGTCTTTGTAGCCTTGCACGCTCCGCCTGGAAATCAACAATGCCTTCCAGTGATATCACCACCTCTGTTTCCTGAAGTACCAGGACCTGCTCACCGCTGCGGGGTGGTTTTTCCTTGCGGCTGCCGTAGAAATTGAGTGGCCTGGTTCTGGCAAGAGACTGGATGGTGTCGGAGTGAAGCTTCATATACGGTACTAGCTTGCCCGCATAGATCCTGACTTCGATGAGGCGGTTGCTGTCAATTCCGTATTCGGAACGTGTATTGCGAATGGCGCGTACAATTTCGGTTACCGAGGACATAATCCTTTCTGACTCGCTGTCATAAAGGCATGTATCGGCTTGGGGATAGGGAGCTATCATAATGGACTGTGTGTTTCGTTGTGATGGAGATAGACGATCCCTGATATGCTGCCATAATTCTTCGGTAAGAAAGGGCATAAAGGGGTGCAGCAACCTTAGCGAGGATTCCATTACCCTGAGAAGTATTGGAAGCGGAGAGTTCGTTTCTCCCGGGGATGACATTCGAACCTTGGCGATTTCGATATACCAGTCGCAGAATTCACCCCAGAGAAAATCGTGAATATATCTCTGTGCCTCGCCGAACTGAAAACCATCCATAGTTTTTGTCACGCTGGCGATAGTGTGGTTGAGACGTGAAAGTATCCAGCGGTCTTCCATCGTTAACTGGTTCGTTTCCAGACGGTAATCACTGTTTTTGCTGTCACAACTTCTTACTATAAACCGGGTTGCGTTCCACAGCTTGTTGGCGAAATTGCGCCCTGCTTCCAGTCGGGCTGGAGTTAGCTTGATGTCATTGCCTGGGGCGGTATTGGTTGAGAGTGCAAAACGGAGGGCATCGGTACCGTATTTCTCGATCGTACTTAGCGGATTTATGACGTTACCCCTGACCTTGCTCATTTTTTCGCCTTTTTTATCACGTACTAGCCCGTGCAGGTATACGGTGTGGAAGGGTATATTGCCCGTGTTTTCCAGCCCCATCATTATCATTCTGGCCACCCAGAAGAATAAAATATCATAGCCGGTTTCCATAACGCTGGTTGGATAGAAATAGCCAAGGTCAGCGGTATCATCTGGCCATCCCAGTGTGGAGTGGGTCCAGAGCGCTGAGCTGAACCAGGTATCGAGTACATCCGGGTCCTGTTCTATACGGGTTGAATTACAGTAGCGGCATCGTGTTACAGGCTTGGTGTCAACGGTGAGAGCAGAACATTCCTGGCAATACCAGACTGGTATCCGGTGTCCCCACCATAACTGTCGGCTGATGCACCAGTCACGTATATTCTCCATCCAGTTAAGGTATACTTTGGTGAAGTGCTCGGGAATAATCCTGATATCCCCGTTCTTTACTGCGTTAATGGCTGGTCGGGCGAGCGGCTCCGTCTTGACAAACCATTGCTTGCTGCACAGTGGTTCGATTACGGTCTGACATCGATGGCAGTGCCCCACGGAATGACTGTATGGTTCTACTCTGGCCAGTAGGCCGTGTTCACTAAGATAGGATAGTATTGCCTCACGGCAGTTGAACCTGTCCAGACCAGAAAACGCTCCTGCATTTTCGTTCATGGTAGCATCGGGATTGATGATATTGATGCGAGGTAATCCTTTACGCTGTGAAACCTCGAAGTCAACCGGATCATGTGAGGGAGTAATTTTAACAGCCCCTGTACCAAAGCTCGTATCAACGGCATCGTCGGCAATAATAGGTATTTCGCGGTTAACGGAGGGGAGAACAACCATTTCACCGGTAAGATCTTTATAGCGTTCGTCATCCGGGTTAACCGCTACGGCAGTATCACCCAGGATGGTCTCCGGGCGGGTGGTAGCTACGGTGATGAATCTCCGGTTATCCGCTGCGAGCGGGTAATTGACATAATAGAGCTTTCCTTCGATATCTTTGTGGTCCACTTCCAGGTCGGAAATGGCCGTTGAGCAGCGTGGGCACCAGTTGATAATCCTCTCCCCACGGTATATGAGGCCCTTTTCGTAGAGATTAACGAAAGTGGTGCGTACCGCCCGGCTTGGCCCGTTGTCCATGGTGAATTGTTCCCGGCTCCAATCACAGGATATGCCCAGTCTCTGGTGTTGCTCGCTGATGGTATGCCGGCACTGATCTGCCCACTGCTGCATCTTTTCGAAGAATGCCTGGCGGCCCATCTGTTGGCGATTGAGACCTTCACGGGCGAGCGCTTTCTCCACTATTACCTGGGCGGCGATGCCGGCGTGGTCGAAACCGGGAAGCCATAGCGTGGATTCGCCCATCATGCGATGCCACCTCGTCATAATATCTTCCAGTGTTGCGGTCAGAGCATGGCCGATGTGAAGCTCACCTGTTACATTGGGGGGTGGCATGATGATGACAAAGGGTTTGCGTTGGGGGTCAATTTTCGCTTTGAAGTAGCCGTTTTCCAGCCAGAAACGATACCACCTGGTTTCCACATCCGAAGGTTGATATGCCCTGGGCATGTCATGTTCGGTTCTATTTGCTTCCGTCATACTTATCCTTAAAAAGCCAGTAAATTGGTGCTATAGGTCACTGAATGGATGGGATATTTTCTGCTATAACAGGCTTACCATCCTGTCCAGGATCCTGTCGGCAACGTCCCTTTTACTGAGTAATGGCAGGGATTCCTCGTTACCATGCCTGTCTATGATGATAACCTGGTTGGTATCGCTACCGAAACCGCTCCCTCTGGCGGTGATATCATTGGCAACTATCATGTCGAGGTTTTTACTGACAAGTTTCTGCCTTGCGTTGGAGATAATGTTCTCGCTTTCAGCAGCGAACCCAATGCGGATGATATCACCTCTCAACTGGCCTATTATGTCGGGTATCCTCATCAGTTTGAGAGTGAGTGTTGGTTTTTCCTTCTTTATTTTATTCCGGGAGGTCCTCATAGGTTTGTAGTCGGAGACGGCGGCTGCCATAATTACGGCATCTGCCTTTGATGCTGCCCTGTTCAGGGCTTTTTTCATTTCGAGGGCAGTCCTTACCGGTACAACATCGATACCCGGAGGGTGAGAAACTCCCGATGTCGCGGCGATGACTGTTACCCTGGCGCCTCTGTCACGGGCTGCTTCGGCCAGTGCAAAGCCCATTTTACCCGAGGCTCGATTACCGATATGGCGTACCGGGTCTATCGGCTCCTGGGTGCCCCCTGCGGTAACCACAATGTGTCTCTCGAGAAGGTCACTGCTCCTGCCGAGGATACTCCTGATACTGGCTTCGATTCTCTCCAGGCTGGCCAGGCGTCCCTCTCCCACAATACCGCTGGCCAGACGCCCTTTCTCGGGTTCGACGATGTGAAATCCCAGTGCCTTGAGAGCCGAGAGGTTGTTCTGGGTCACCGGATTTTTAAGCATGTTGACGTTCATCGCTGGCGCGATAATAACCGGCGCCCGGGTAGCCAGTACGGTACAGCTGATAACATCATCGGCAATACCCGAGGCGAGTTTGGCGACGGTATTGGCGGTAGCCGGGGCGATAATGATGATGTCAGCGGCTTCAGCAAGGGATATGTGTTTAACAGCGTTACCTGTATCCCTATCCCACAGACTAGTTATAACCGGCTGGCCGGTAAGGCTGTGAAAGGTAAGAGGGCTAAGGAACCTGGTTGCCGATTGGCTCATGACTACCTGAACACATGCTCCCAAAGAGGTAAGCCTGCTCGCAAGCTCGGCGCCCTTATAGGCGGACAATGGCCCTGGTTATTCCCGAGGTTGACAGACCTTTTTTAAAATTCAATCCCATATTCAATAAGACTTCATTGGGACCCAAATGCATCGTCATCGGTCTGAACACGTCCAAGATGTCATCATCTTCCGAAACGATCTTTTTAACAGAGGATACAATCATGGGATCTGCAGCTTCGCCCAGCAGCAGCTGTCTGCTTTCGAAGGCTATCAGAATGGACACTGTCATCAAAATAACCCCGATAACGAGGGAGGCGACGCCATCTAGGATCGGCATCTCCAAGCGATGGCTGAAGTGTACACCAAGAAAAGCAACCAGCAATCCTGTTAGCGCAGCCGCGTCCTCGAAGAGAACTACGAAGATGGTTGGGTCTTTGCTCGAGCGTACTGCTTGCCACATAGCCTCTTTGCCTGCAACTTTAGTCAAGGCTCGGAAAGCAGTGATAAAAGCGAACAGCTCAAACAACACGCCAAGACCCAGGACGACGTAGTTCCAGGTTGGATCATCCAAGGGGACTGGGTCTTGGATATGGTGGAATCCTTCATATAGCGACATCCCTCCTCCCACCCCAAAGAGGATGATGGCCACAATTAAACTCCAAAAATAAAGGTCCTTCCCATAGCCAAAGGGATGCGTATCGTCAGCTGGTCTCCGGCTGAGATGAATTCCAAGTAACAGCAGTGCTTGATTGCCGGTATCCGCTACAGAGTGAATGCCCTCTGAGAGCATCGCCGAGCTTTTTGTGATAGTGGCGACGATGAATTTGCTTATCGCGATTAAAAAATTGGCGATCATAGCAGCATAAACGGTGACAGGTTTTTTAGAGGATCCTCCCGCCATGAAAAGTTTTCCCTCCTTATAAGAGGCTCACATTTTCGGTCGGCCTCAAGTACGAGAAATACCCCTCTTTTACCAAGAGGAGTCAAAAGGTTTTGTCCAGTATTCGCGGTCTTCTCATGACAACAAAATTTGCAAAAGTGTTGATCAAGGGAAGAGAAAACAGCCTTTGAACATCATTATAAAGTACTTCCTTTTTCGTTGGGCGCATTGTAGAGGAAGCACAGACACCTTAGGAGGTGATTGCACCACAGAAAACTGTTTTTCTCCTTAGACTCAAAGAATTTCGAAATCGGCAACAAGCGCTTTCTATACTCATCAGGTCATCCTCCATCCGCTCTTGTTGGATTTCGCGCCCCAAGACCAACAATGAGTGGAGTTATTACCATCGACTGTTGAAAGAAAAGGTTTTTTCTTGCACAGTCTCATTTTTCTAGGAGACGACAGGCCCGTCTTTGATTTATGAGGGAATAACTTAAGAGCAAAACGTGCGGCCTGGGTGGTGAATTTCTCGAACCTGGCTGCGGTTGCGCTTCCCTAAATTTTTGGAAATCAAGCAGGTCATTGTAGCATGGTGAAAAAGGGGTCCACCGACACACCATCTTTTATCGGCCCGAATATATTTTGACCTGATGTGGAAAAAACGAAAGGGACAGCAAAGGGCAAAAGGTCAAAGGCAGCCAGATCTGAATCAGGAAGGCCAACAGGTTTCTCGAAAGAAGGGCTTAGGCTCTTCGAAAGGGTAGGGGGGTGATTGGCTTCCTTCCTCGCTCCTGTGCAATCTGAGTCGGCCCGATCGCAGCCCGTGCAGGAGGTTTCCCGTGCAGGCATGGTTGCGTACAAAGAATAGCGCATGAGGAATCTCCGGCTCCTTGCGGGCCCAGCGTTTTGGGAAAAGGGGTTCCTGCGAACTGCCGGGACTCCCTGCTGACTGTTAGGGCAAAGTAGTAATGTCCTATTCTAGCAAAGTTAAAATGTCCTATTGGAGGTGAATAGGACATGACTGCAAAAAGGACAATAGCAATGAGTAAAGAAGAAATTAGTCGATGTGAAATTTTGAGGATGACTGAAGAAAAACAGATAACGCAAAAAGAGGGAGCGAGACGTGTTGGTATCAGCCAACGTCATTTAAGACGATTATTGCGAAAATATCGACTAAAGGGAGCAGAAGGGATCATATCTGGGCATCGCGGTAAACAAAGCAACAACCGTATGTCAGAAGAAAAAAAGAAAAAGATCCTTAATAAACTAAAAACAGATTACGAGGATTTTGGACCGACCTTTGCAAGTGAGAAACTTTGGGAACGAGATGGGATAAAAGTCAGCAAAGAAACGGTCCACAGATGATGATCAAGGCGGGGTTACACATCAAGACTGAAGTACTTTGCCTTGAGTCCGCTGTGTCGGTATGCGGCATAGGCTTCAGAGAATTTGCATTCAACAGCGAACCTC
>JAWOBD010000014.1:0-6745 GCA_046498175.1 Dehalococcoidales bacterium
CATTATGGCCCCCGTACGGCTGCCTACCCCCATTTTATTAAATACATTGGTGAGATGCGCTTTTACAGTCCGCAAACTCAGACATAATTCCCGGCCAATATCCTTATTACTCATTCCCCTGGCAGCAAGGCGCAACACTTCGATCTCTCGAGCCGTAAGCTGCCCCTCACTCGTTCCATGACTCTTATCACCGGATAATCCCACTGCCCTCTGTAAAAGCTTGTGCGTCACCACAGAATCCAGTACAGATTCACCAGAACGAACGGCCCTTATGGCACCGGCAATCTCCCTGCTGCGCGCATTCTTCAACAAATAACCGCAGGCACCAGCCTCCATAAGTCCGAGAATGTAGCGTATGTCACTATAGGCGGTAAATATCAGCACGGCAGTGGAAGGATTATCCCTCTTGATCAACTTGGTAGCCTCTATTCCGCTGAGCTTGGGCATAACGATATCCATTATGACTATATCCGGCTTCAATTCGTTGCTCAGCTGCACCGCTTCTTCACCATCGCCGGCCTCACCGACAACTTCCAGGTCACGCTCCCTCTCCAGAAGCTGACGCAGTCCATGCCTTAAAACGACATGGTCATCGGCTATCAATACCTTGGTTTTCACTCCAGCAGTTCTCCTTCAACTACAGACATGTTTCCCGGCATCGCAACAATTCTAATTTATCCAGCCAATTATCACAACTCTCTCTAATACCAAAGATATAGTCCCCTGAGACCCCTTTTATGTACTATCATCCTTCGCAAATAGTACGTAGGGTCGGTGTTTATACATACCCAAGACATTATACTTGAATTGGAATGATGAAGTGGGGGTTTGTAATGAAAATGGATACACAAAACATAATGGAATTAGCTCAGGAAAAACAATTAAAGGAGGTAACCAACATGGTACCAGTCACAACGAAGCAGAAACAGAATGCCGTCGACAAAGCCCAGGGCGAGCGCCGGGAACGAATCCTGGCAGTTCTTTCCAAGGCAGCCGACGACAGCCGTTTCCTCGCCAGGCTAGCAGACAACCCCGAAAAAGCTCTCAAAGACTACTATACCCTTACCCCCGAAGAGGTAGCCGCCCTCGCCAGTGGCGACATCAAAACAATAGAAAATTGGCTCGGCAAACTCGACCAGCGACATGCCACTTGGCTATGGTGCCGGTTAAGCCAGGAGAAATGGTAAACCACCTGAATAGTTTTATTCCGATAATATTATATTATAAGGAGGATTGAAATGGCACAAAAGGATAGCCTTGAACAGAACCTGTCAATAAGCCAAAAACCTGCAGGTAACGGCGGACCGATGGCAGCACTGCTCGATAAGATCGGCAAAGCTTCCAGCCCCGATTGCAATCCACCAGCAAAAATTGCTGAGAAGGCCGAAGCAGCCGGAGTTACCAAATCCAAGCTAAACTGGCTGAGTACAGGTCTTCTCGGAGGGATGGCCGGTGTTTTCATCGGCCTCGGAGCAATGTTTTGTACCCTGGTAATCACTGACATTAATATCGGTTTTGGCCTGACCAAGATACTAGGAGGGCTTGTATTCTGCCTCGGCCTTATTCTGGTAGTCATCGCCGGAGCAGAGCTATTTACCGGAAACTCATTGTTAACGATGAGTTTCCTGAGCGGCCGCATCCGCTTCGGCCGTTTGGCCAGAAACTGGGGAATCGTCTATGGTGCCAATCTGGTCGGTTCACTTGCCCTTGTCGGTTTCATGTTCTTTACCAACCAGTGGGCCTTCAGCGACTTCGGGGTAGGAGCCACCGCACTCAATATAGCCAATGCCAAGGTAAACCTCGGATTTGGTGAAGCCCTAGTACGCGGTATCCTGTGTAACTTCCTGGTCTGTCTGGCAGTATGGATGGCCTTTAGTGCCCGCACGGTCACCGGCAAAATAATGGCAATAATATTCCCCATCACCGCATTTGTAGCTGCCGGATTCGAGCACTGTGTCGCCAATATGTACTTCATTCCAATGGGAATGCTAATGGCAAAACAAACCGCAGTACTCAGCGCTGCCGGAGCAACGGCCAGCAGTGTCAGCAATCTTAACTGGGCAGGATTCGCCGGAAATCTCGGACCTGTTACCCTCGGCAACGTTATCGGCGGAGGAGTCTTCATAGGCGCTCTCTACTGGCTTTCCTACCTGCGCAAGGACCGTCTCAACGAGATGGTAGCCGCTAGACCCTGGATGAAATCTTTCATCCCCGGGTTCCGGCACACCGAGAAAATCGAGAAAAAGGAGCCGGCACACCTTTCCGACCTGGTTCTCACCCAACTCGAAAACCTGGTAAGCACCAAAATGGAGGAGCAGGACAGCCTCGACAACAGCGGGAAAGCACTTCTGGAAGTACTTACCCGGGCCAAGGATGATAACCGCTTCCTTGCCAGGATGGCAGAAAGCCCCGAGGAGGCTCTGCGAGGTTATGCCCTTACAACGGAAGACAAAGCAGCACTGGCCAGCGGAGACATCCGATGGATAGAATCAAAGCTGGGGACCCTGGAAGAGCCGCTCAAGAGCTGGCTAAATGCGAGACTGTGCCAGGAAAAATGGTGATAAATATAACTATATGCTGACCTATAAGGCTGGCCATCCGTTAATCTGGATGGCCAGCCTTGTTATATTGCCGCCGATGTACTATAATAATACAAGGGAGATTTTGGCGATATAAGAATACTTCATTTATTATAGACCACATTATGGACCATAAAAAGGAGTTTTAAAATTGGAAAAGCGGGAAATACTGGAAAGGTCAGATATGTTTCGCGAGTTGAGCAATGAGCATATCGATGCTCTGGAAAATATTTGCGCGTGTGAAACATATGAGCCCGGAGTATTTATTTGCCGGCAGAACACTTACTCGGAAAAGCTTTATGTCATTGAAGAAGGCCTGGTAGCAATTATACTGGAGCCGGGGCCCCTTTCTCAGCGGCAGCTTCAGGCGGTCAGCAATTTTCAAACCTTCGGCTGGGAAGCACTGATACCACCACACCTCCGCACCGATTCGGCAAAGACCATCGAAAAGACGAGTCTCCTTTCATTCAAAGGACAGGAGTTGATCGATTTGTTTAAAAAAGACCCTGAAATGGGTTGCATCGTATACCAGAACGTAGCCAGAGTGGTAGCCTCGAGATTGCAGTCGTCATTCATGCAACTACTGGGGGTTTCTTCGCAAGATTAATTTTTCCTTCGAAGTCTGCCCCGGAAAGCCTCTTTACGGGTGGAGTATGATTTAACCGGCCTTATGTTATCCGTTACCGGTATAGCATCGCTTGACGTCTATTAGCAGTATAAGCAATCGTTACAGTTTCATAAGGGCATTACAAACCACCCTAAATATAGCTAAGTTATAAAAGGAGTCCAGATTTTGGAAAAAGAAAAGACGATTACCTCTATGATGGCGGAGAAGAGAACCGTGTATCCCCCGGATGAACTCGCCAAAAATGCCTATGTCAAGAGTATGGACGAATACCGGGATATCTACCAGAAATCAATCGAGAACCCGGAGAAATTCTGGGCTGAGAAAGCCGAGCAGCTCGACTGGTTCAAAAAGTGGGACAGGGTTCTTGTTGAGGACTTCAAAGAGGGGCAACACCAATGGTTTGTCGGTGGTAAGCTGAATGTATGCTATAACTGTCTGGACCGCCATCTCAATACCTGGCGGAAAAACAAGGCTGCTCTAATCTGGGAAGGAGACACGGGTGACACCAGTTCGCTAACCTATCAGGAACTGTATTACCACGTCTGTAAATTCGCCAACGTGCTGAAAAAGTACGGCGTCAAGAAGGGTGACCGCGTTGCCATTTACCTCCCCATGATACTGGAGTTGCCCATTGCGATGCTGGCCTGTGCGCGCATTGGAGCAGTCCACAGCGTAGTATTCGGAGGTTTCAGCGCCGATGCGCTTCGGGACAGGATGCTCGATTGTGAACCCTCTCTCCTCATATGTGCCGATGGCTACTACCGCGGTGGTAAGGTTATAAGGAGCAAGAATAATGCCGATGAAGCCCTGTCAGCCTGCCCCGATGTAAAGCATTCCATAGTGGTAAAAAGAGCCGACATCGAAGTCAATATGGAAGAGGGCCGGGACCACTGGTGGCATAACGAGGTAGGTGCCAGCGATATCAAGCCCTATTGTAAGCCCGAGGTAATGGATGCCGAGGACCCGCTCTTCATCCTCTATACGAGTGGCAGCACCGGCAAACCCAAAGGGGTTCTTCATACCCAGGCAGGTTATCTTCTCTATACCTATCAGACCACCAAATGGGTTTTCGATATCAAGGAAGAGGATACTTACTGGTGCACCGCCGACATCGGATGGGTTACCGGTCACAGCTACATACTGTATGGACCACTGGCCATCGGTGCTACCAGCCTTGTTTTTGAGGGTGTTCCCAGTTACCCCCATCCAGATCGCTTCTGGGAAATAGTGGAGAAGTACCGCGTCAATATTTTCTATACCGCCCCGACTGCCATCCGTGCCATAATGAGAGAAGGTGACGAGTGGCCCAAGAAGCACGATATCAGCAGCCTGCGTATACTGGGCACGGTCGGTGAGCCGATTAACCCCGAGGTCTGGATGTGGTACTACACTGTTATCGGACAGGAGAAGTGCCCGGTTATTGACACCTGGTGGCAGACCGAGACCGGCGGCCACGTCATTACGCCCTTGCCCGGTGCCGGACCCATCAAGCCAGGTTCAGCATCACTGCCTTTTCCCGGTATCGTGCCCGCGGTATTGAGAGAAAACGGCAGCGAAGCGGGAACCGATGAAGGCGGCTACCTGGTTATCAAACGGCCCTGGCCAGGTCTGATGAGAGGAGTATACGGTGATCCCAAGAGGTTCAAGGAAACATACTTCACACGCTTCCCCGGGGTGTACACCGCCGGCGACGGAGCACGCGTGGACAGCGATGGTTTCTACTGGCTTATGGGACGTATCGATGACGTCATAAATGTTGCCGGCCACCGTATCGGTACTGCCGAGGTTGAGAGCGCTCTGGTATCTCATAGCGCCGTTGCCGAAGCGGCAGTAGTAGGTATGCCGCATGAAATTAAAGGACAGGGTATATATGCCTTTGTCACCCTCAAGCTCGGTGTAAAGAAAAGCGATGAGCTGGTCAAGGAACTGAAAACCCATGTACGCAAAGAAATAGGTCCGATAGCCACTCCCGATTCAATTCAGTTCGCCGAGGGTTTGCCCAAGACCCGCAGCGGGAAAATCATGAGGCGTATCCTGAGCAAGATTGCCGCGGGCAGCACCGAGAATCTGGGTGATACCAGCACCCTGGCCGACCCATCGGTCGTCTCTACCCTCATCAAGGGCGATCGATAGCAAACAGCAACTACATCAGCCTACATCAGCAATGCAATCTGTTTTTAATGGTCGTGAGCGACTTTGCGCGGCCATTAACACAATTAGCTCTATTACTTACTTAGCGAGGAGGTCCTGCTCAATGTCTACGGATAAGGTCGTGTGGGGGAACCCCGGAGCCCTTGGATTGGGCGCTTTCGGTTTTACCACCCTTCTGCTCCAAATACACAACATCGGTCTGATAGAAAATACCATGCCCATAATCTGGGGATTTGCCTGGGGAGGAGCAGCCCAGGTCATAGCAGGGATAGTCGACGCCAGAAGGGGAGATACCTTCGGTTTTACTGCCTTTACCTCTTTCGGCGTGTTCTGGATAGGTCTGGCTTTCGCCTTTCTTCTTCAGTGGCTGGGTATTATCCAACTCGAAGGACCAGGCATTGCCTGGACGATGATCGCCTGGGGGATATTTACCGGTTATATGACCATCGGCGCCTGCAAGATATCCCGCGTCCATATCACCATATTTGCCTCACTAACCGTTCTCTTTGCCCTGCTTGCCGGCCATTTCTACGGCATTGTTCCAGCCAAAGTAGCCGGCATCGAGGGTATTTTTGTCGCCGGGGCAGCAATCTATGGCTCGGCAGCGGTAATCGCTCACGCGCAATTCAAGAGATGGCTTTTCCCCATTGGTCTTATTCCCACAGCCTCTCAAGATACGGACAAGTCGCCGAAGACATCCTGATATTAGGGTAAATCTATGATAAGGAAACCCGAATTATCCCCCCTTATCATAGTATCCCTATGAACGATTATGGGATTGCCATACTAGGCAGGTATATGATCTTCACAGTCGTATAAAAGCCCGCACGGAAAACCACCGTGGCTCAATTTATTCAGGGCTTTCTTGGTATCGCTGGCTATCCGCACCCTGTCACACCGGTTGAGGCGCTGTTTGAACCTCCAGTAGGTGAACTCCTTCAGCTCACCGAGGCCGATATATCTGGTATGTGGGTATCGCTTTTGTTGGCGGAATTGTTTTAGCAATACACCCCTTGTTACGCCATATAATCTCCGGTATACCTCATTGACAACATCACCATCTTTGTAGCAGCCAAAGTTTCTCTGTTCCTTGCGTACTTCATCTTGTATTACCAGAAATAGGGCTTCCTCCACGGTGACACCGTAGAAATAGTTGAGATACTGCCGGTATTTCTCAATCCCTATTATTCTCCTGTATTCCCTCTCCGTAAGCCTGAGCGGCGGCCTGCCGGCAAAGAGGAGATTCATTTTCTCTTCTTCTGGTATCTGCGCATCAACTTCAGCACAAAGGCGCTCAGCGAGCAACAACCAGTCAAATGCCTCACCGGCGATGAGATAACGAAGACTACGGCCGCTGTATGTCTCCTGTGCCACATCCCATAATCCC
>JAWOBD010000016.1:0-5884 GCA_046498175.1 Dehalococcoidales bacterium
CGATAAGAGAGGTGGTTAGTGACCACATGGCAGCCGACATCTACGGAGAAGGTCGGGCCACAGTGGAGGTAGAGATTTTTGACAAACTGGCTTCAACGCTGGAGCCAAGACATATCTACGTCGAACAGATATTGCTCCGGGAAGTAGAGCTGCCTTCCGAAATTACCAAGGCTATCGAATCCAAGAAACAGGCCGAACAGGAAGCGTTGCGGATGCAATACGTGCTGCAAAAAGAGGGCCTGGAAAAGGAGAGGAAACTTATCGAGGCCGACGGTATCGCCGGAGCCAACAAGATCATTGCCGACAGCCTCTCCCGGGAATACCTGGCCTGGTACTGGATAGATAACCTCGATAACCACGATAGCGTGGTATATATGGTGCCGTCAGAAAGCGGGGTGCCTCTATTCAAGGATATAGACAGCATCATAACGGATGGCGATACACCCAATGCGGAAGAGGAGAGCAATATCCTGCCTGAAACCGAATCCGCTGGTGAGACCCTCAATGAAGGCAATAGCAGTAACAGCGAGTAAACCGCTATTTCAGGGTAGCACGGGCGTCGACCACCCAGTATCCCTTGCCCTGTGCCATAACCTTTACCGGGTTGAGGTCCATTTCGGCAAGCTCCGGGATATCCTCGACCAGTGCTGAGATACGGAGCAGGAGTTCTTCCAGGGATTGCGTGTCGCTGGGAGGAGTGCCCCTTAATCCGGAAAAAAGCTTGGCCATCCTGACCGACCCGACTAAATCTCTGGCATCACGATCGGTCAGAGGGTGAAGTTTTACCACAACGTCGTTGAGCAGTTCAGCATGTATCCCCCCCACGCCGAACATTATGAGGGGGCCGAAAAGCGGGTCCTGTGTTACCCCTACGATGGCCTCAATCCCCCCCTTGACCATTTTCTGTACCACAACACCCTTCATCTCATCTTCACGGCCGATATCGACCAGTTTGGACTTTATATCGGAAAACGCATGCTCCACATCCTCGGCCGACTTGAGGTTGAGCACCACACCGCCAACATCGGTTTTATGGGTAATCGTATCCGAAGCCAGCTTCACAACAACCGGAAAACCTATTTTCGAAGCCAGGTCGCCCGCCTCCGACTCTGTAGCGGCCACCCCGGACTCGGCAACACGGATTCCGTAGCAGGAGAGCAATTCCCTCATATCACCCGAAGACATCCAGAGCGGCCTTCTGGTGGTACTGGTTAAAGCGGACTCGACTATCTTCCTTGCCCGCCTCCGTTTCAAACCGGTAAAGCTGACCAGCTTGCCCTTGGGGCGCTTTACCCATTCGCCATATTCAATCGACCTGGACAGAGCGAGCACGGCGTCTTCAGGAAAAGAATAGCGGGGTACGAAAAAATCATCGGAACCCAGCTTCTCCTTAACCCCCTGCTGTCTCATGGCGCAGACGAGTAGCGGTTTACCCTTTTTCCGAAATAGTGACAGTACTTTTTTAACCGCATTTTCCATCTCGTTGGGATCAATAAATATGGGAGGCATAAATATGGCGATGACCGCGTCGTTTTCCTTATCTCGAGCCAGTGTTTCCAGAATACCCTCAAATTCTTTGCCTGTAGCCCCGGCGGTGGTATCGAGAGGATTGTTGAGGGGAATATCCCTTCTCAAAACGGTTCTCAATTTTTTCTTTGTGTCTTCACCGAGCGGAGGCAGTTTCAGACCATATTGCTCACAGGCATCGGCAGCCAGAATACCCGGACCACCACCATTGGTAACTACAAAGACCCTGCGGCCCTTGGCCACCGGCTGTCCGGAAAGCAGAGTGGCCACGTCGAAAAGCTCTCCCATGGTATTGACACGTATAATACCAGCCTGCCGGAAAAGCGCCTCAGAGGCCACATCCGAGGAAGCCATAGCCCCGGTATGGGAGGAAGCAGCCCTGGAACCGGCAGCAGAACGTCCACTCTTAACCGCGGCTATCGGCTTGGAAGCGGAAACTCTGCGGGCTATGCGTCCAAAACTCCGCGGATTACCGAAGGACTCCAGATAGAGCAATAGAACCCTGGTTGAGCAGTCCTGCTCCCAGTAATGGAGGAAATCATTGGCTGATATATCGGCGCGGTTACCGACACTGGCAAAGCCCGAAATTCCCATATCTATGCTCCGCGCATAGTCCAGAATGGCCAGCCCCATTGCTCCACTCTGAGAGAGAAAAGCCACATTGCCATGCGTTGGAAATATCGGTGAAAAGCTGGCGTTCATACTTACCTCGGGGTCGGTATTGATCACGCCCATACAGTTGGGCCCTACCAGGCGCATCCCGTACCCCAGGGTCACCGAGCGGAGTTCACGCTCGCGGGTTTTCCCCTCTGATCCGCTTTCACTGAAGCCATCCGATATAACGATTACCGCACGCACCCCTTTATGACCGCATTCATCGACGACCTTTATTACCAGTTCTGCCGGAACAGCTACTATCGCCAGGTCAATGTTGCCGGGAACATCGAGAACCGAGGGATAGGCCTTCACCGACATCACAGACTCCGCCTTGGGATTAATCGGATAAACCACACCGGAGAAACGGTTCTGCATAACACACTCGAAGAGAAGCTGCCCGATGGTACCCGGTCTCCTCGAAGCCCCGATTACCGCAATGGAACGGGGGGAAAGGACATAGCGCATGGAAGCCAGCGTTGAAATACGGGCCCTTTCTTCCTCCTTCCTGGCTACCATTCTGGTTCTGGCGATGGGAAAGCTGATGTGGTAAACACCTTCCTCAAGGTAACTGGTGATATGGAAACCGTAATCACGGAAAACCGTCATCATCTCGTCGTTTTCCATCAGAACATCCGCTTCAAAATCAGTGATACCGTTGTCACGAGCCACATTGGCAAGCCATTCCACAAGCCTGGTTCCAATACCAAGGCCATGGTAGCTATCTTCAATAACAAAGGCTACCTCGGCAGATGTTTTATTCGGCAAACGATAGTACCGCCCGATAGCTATGATCTCCTTGCGGTTTCGCTGTACTTTCTCGGCAACAAAAGCAAAGGTATTTTGGTAATCAACCGTACAGAAACGAACGGCGTCCTCTCTCCCCAGCGTAGGCACATGATGAAAACGAAGATACTTGGTCCGGTCACTGAGCCGGGAAATAAAGGAAAGCCACTCCTCGACATCATCCCTCCGTATCGGCCTGAGCATCAGGCGCATTCCGTCCCTGAGCAAAACCTCGGCTTCATACTGGGCTGGATACTTTACATCCTGGTTATCTGTCGCCATTATCACATCCTGAAGATATTTTCTAAATACAAAAGAACAGTTGAATCAAGCTGCGCTACTCAAGTCAAGACCATACAGGTCTTTAAATGTTCTGTATAATAAGCTTCACCAAACTCAAGATTCTCATCGGCGATAATATGAAGATACCGAAATTTTAACACGGAACCGGAGGCGAAACCTTACAACACTCATTAAAGTATACCCGCCGGCATTTTTATGATAGGTTAATCATCATTGCCTGTCAACAAGATGTAATACTATCGGGCTGTCCGAGACTACGGAAGTCATCCCATCTTCTTCGATACAGCCTGAATCTTACCCTCGGCAGAAGAATTTCTATCGCGGCGGTCATCAATTCTAATGGTGGTTACCACTCTTTGCACCCCCTCACCGAAAACCGATTCATGCATCTCTCTGCAGGCGTCCATCACGTCCTTGAGTTCGCCCTCAATTATGGTCCCCATTCCGGTAAGGGTATAATTCAACTCAGGCCTCCGTTCAAGAACACCTACCGCCCTGACCACATACTGGCTTACGGAGGGCGTAACCGTGCCCACAGGCACCACGGATATCTCAGCAATGACCATCAGCGAACCTCCTACTGCACCTTTTTACTCACGCTTTTTGCCGGAAATTTTTAAGGACTCCTACCATAATGGATGGCCTCTGGTGTTTGCATATTGGCCGATCAGCAATTATAATGGGCTAACTTTTTAAACGACTTCCAGTTTAGAGACCGGTTAAGATAGCACCATTACACTACAAGCCATCATTTATTATCTTTTTTGAGGTGATGTTATGGGTACAATAAACCTTAGCATAAATGGTAAAAATGTCAAGGTAGAAGAGGGGCAAAGCATTCTGGAAGCGGCCAAAAGCTGCGGTGTCTATATCCCAAGCCTGTGTTATTATCCAAGTCTGAGACCTCTACCGGAAGTAGTGCCCGATATGGCCTGCCAGCTCTGTGCCGTCGAGGCAAATGGAGAAATAGCCCTTTCCTGTACCACCCGCGTAGCCGAGGGGATGAAGGTCGAAACAGAGACTCCGAAGGTACGGAAGTTAAGAAAAAAGAAGCTTACCGATATTCTGTACCGTTATCCGGAAGCCTGCCGTGAATATCAGGAGCAGGATAAATCCGGGCCACCTGATATCCAGCTGAGTGATGCCATAGCGGAGCGCTGTAATCTCTTCCCGAGTAATGGAATCTGCGAATTACAGAATGTGATTAACCACGTCGGTGTGGAGGAACTACCGAACCCCCTTACCAAAAAGCTGGCCGTTACAGAAGACGGCCCTTTCTTCAACCGTGACAACAACAAGTGCATTCTCTGCGAAAGATGCGTACGTGTCTGCGATGATATCAGGGGCAGGCGAGCGATTGAATTCGCCTTTCCCTGTCATCGCGCCTGCCCGGCAGGTATCGATATACCCCGTTACATCCGCCTTATCGGGAGAGGAAGATTCGAGGCTGCTCTGGCAGTGATACGGGAGAAGGTGCCATTCCCGGGTGTCCTGGGTAGAGTCTGCATCCATCCCTGCGAGCAATCCTGCCAGAGGGGAACCGAGGTGGACGACCCCTTACAGATACGCATGCTAAAGCGCTTTGCCGCCGATAACGGCAACGATTCGTGGAAAAAACAGTCCTGGAAACTTTCCCCGAGCGGGAAGAGCGTGGCGATAGTCGGTTCGGGGCCAGCCGGCCTGACGGCGGCCTTTTATCTCGCCAAGCTCGGGCACCGGGCCACTGTTTTCGAAGCTCTGCCCAAACCGGGGGGAATGATGCTGGCCGGTATCCCGGAGTACCGTCTGCCCCGCGATGTCCTCGATAAGGAAATAGACGAAATAAAGAACACCGGTGTCGAAATCAGGTTGAACCAGCCGGTGGAATCAATCGACTCGCTCTTCGGACAGGGATATGATGCCATCTTCCTCGGGATCGGTGCCCATCAGGAAATTCAGCTGGGCATCGATGGCGAGGACCTGGAAGGTATTATCGGAGCGGTGGAATTTCTGCGCCGTGGCAATCTGGGAGAACGGGTCGAAGTCGGCGAGCAGGTAGGTATTGTCGGCGGGGGAAACGTTGCCATAGATGCAGCACGGATGTCTCTCCGCTTCGGTGCCAGGAAGGTTACCATCTTCTACCGGCGTACCCGTAACGAGATGCCCGCATCCCCTGAAGAGGTTGATGCCGCCATCCAAGAAGGTGTGGAGGTTGATTACCTGGTTGCCCCATCGAGGGTTATCCAGAATAACGGAAAACTAAGCCTGGAGTGCCGCCGCATGAAATTGGGAGAGCCGGATGCCAGCGGAAGGGCTCGCCCCGTTCCTATTGAAGGTAGCGAATTCAGTACCGATCTGGACACCCTTATCGTTGCCATCGGCCAGCGGCCCGAGGTCCCCCCCCAAATAAAGGTCGAACAGGGAAAGGGGAATGTATTGACGGTATCCGCCGAAATGATGACCAGCCGGGAGGGAGTTTTTTCGGCAGGTGATTGCGTAAGCGGTCCCGCATCCGTGATAGAGGCAATAGATTCAGCTCGAAGAGCAGCCAAGGCAATCGATCGGTACCTCGGTGGCAGCGGCGATATCGCCGAATCACTGGTCCCGCCCGAAGAAGCCTTGTGATGCAACGAAT
>JAWOBD010000057.1:0-7314 GCA_046498175.1 Dehalococcoidales bacterium
CGCCCATATCTTCTGCACATTTCAGCAGCTCCAAGAAGAGGTAGCCGGCGTGCTGGAGATGGCTCGCTTTATGATGGATACCTTCGGCTTCAGTGACTACAGTGTATACCTGTCAACACGCCCGGAGAAATATGCCGGCGAACTGGACAAATGGGAAGAAGCCACCGGAATCCTGGAAAAAGCCCTGGAACAATCCAAAATCGATTACAATATCGACCCCGGAGAGGGCGTCTTCTACGGACCCAAAATTGACATAAAGTTCAAGGATGCCCTGGAACGGGAATGGCAGGGGCCCACCATACAGGTTGATTTCAACCTCCCCGAGCGTTTCGACGTCAACTATATCGGCCATGACGGTAAAGAGCATATGGTGGCCATGGTACACCGCACGGTCCTGGGAAGCATGGAGAGGTTTATGGCCTCGCTTATAGAGCACTACGGGGGAGCATTCCCGCTATGGCTGGCACCGGTTCAGGTATCGGTTATACCGGTGGCTGACCGACACCTCGATTATGCTCACGAACTGGAAAGTAAACTCAAGATGAGTGAAATACGGGCCCAAGTCGACGGCAGGTCGGAGAGGATAAGCCTCAAGATAAGACAGGCCCAGATGGACAAGATACCATATATGCTGGTAGTAGGGGATAAAGAGATATCTGGCGAGTGCGTTTCCGTACGGCTGCGCAGCGGCGAACAGATGCCTCCTCAAAGCATATCCGACTTCATCACAACTGTTCGAAATCTCATAGATATCCGGTCCCAGGATTTGATTCTGGAATAATATTTGATTACCACGAATAAATATGCTATATTCCTGTCTGTAGTGATTTTTAAATAAAAGGAGGATAGTAGAAGAAATAGTTAAAAAGCTTCGTACCAACGAAAGAATAATAGCCAGGGAGGTCCGGCTGGTAGGTGAAAAGGGGGAGCAATTAGGTATAATGCCGCTAGTCCAGGCACGGGAGGTCGCCGAGCGCAACAATCTCGACCTGGTTGAGGTAGCGCCCACCTCAGCACCACCGGTATGCCGGCTCCTTGATTACGGAAAATACAAATACGAACAGTCCAAAAAAGAGCGTGAAGCCCGCAAGAGCCAGCATGTGTCCCTTCTCAGGGAGATACGGTTTCGACCCCGCATCGATGACCACGATTTCAATGCCAAGGCCCGGTCAGTAAAGAAACTGCTGGAAGAGGGAGACAAAGTCAAGGTCACGGTAATGTTCCGGGGCCGTGAGATAGTACATCCCGAGATAGGGCTGAAACTGCTACAAAGGATGTCAGAGCAGGTGCAGGATATCGCCAGCATAGAGAGAAAACCGCTGCTCTACGGTAAGCGTATGATTATGATTCTTGCACCTCTGTCGGGGGCGAAAAACAGAACAAAGGAAAGCGTGGAGCAAAAATAGTATGCCGAAAATCAAGTCACACAAGGGAGCACAGCGACGCTTCCATATCACCGGAAGCGGTAAATTAATGCGGGTCAAGATTGGTAAAAGCCATCTGCGCCGGCGCAAGACGAAACGGGCCAAAAGGCTATATGATGAGACAATACCGGTAAGCTCCGTCGACCGGAAACGCATTAAGAGGCTGATACCCTACGGTGTTTAACATTACAGGAGGATAGATTGTCACGAGTTAAGCGAGGAACAACCGGCCACAAGAGGCACAAAAAAATACTGGCCCTGACAAAAGGGCAAAGGGCAACCAGGCATTCGCTGTACCGTCGCGCTCATGAAGCCATGCTCAAGTCGCTGAGTTACGCCTACCAGCACCGGCGAAAGCGCAAGAGCGATATGAGGCGTTTGTGGATAGCCAGGGTCAATGCCGCCAGCAGAGCACAGGGCCTTACCTATTCCCAGCTAATGGATGGCCTGAACAGGGCAGGAGTCACCATTAACCGCAAGATACTAGCCGATATGGCAGTGAGAGAACCCGAAGCGTTCAATCATCTTGTAGTTACGGCCAGAGCTCAGGCTAAGCAGTAATACAGGGCCGGTTATGAATTTCAAAAGTGCGGTATTCCTTCTGATTGATAGCCGCACTTTCTGCTAGTTAAAGACATGTAATCCCGGCATTGGAAAGATACCCACCATGATAGACCGCCTGGAGCAGCTCAAACAGGAAGCCCTAAAAGAACTGGATTCAATCGATGATTCCAGGGAACTGGAGCTATGGCGGGTAAAATACCTGGGCAAAAAAAGTGAGCTTACCCACATTCTACGGAGCCTGGCATCCCTCGAAGTTGGGGAGAGGAAAACCACCGGTGCTGCCGCCAACGTGTTGAGGAGCGAACTGGAAAACGGGCTGGCCGGTAAAAAGGAAACCCTGAGAACCATAGAGCTGTCGGCGGCAGCCGGAAAAGAAGTCATCGATGTAACCCTGCCGGGACGTCCTGTGCCCACAGGCCACGTTCACCCCATCACTAGAACCATCGAAGAAGTCTGCGATATTTTTGCTTCGATGGGCTTTCAGTTAGCCGAAGGCCCCGATGTGGAATGGAACTACTATAACTTCCAGGCACTTAACATCCCCGACGAACACCCCGCCCGAGACGTGATGTCAACTTCCTGGATTGATACCGAGGCAGACACAGGTATGGGCCCGATGCTGCTAAGAACCCATACAACCTCGGTAACCGCAAGGGTAATTGAATCCCAGGAACCCCCGATAAGGGTAATCGAGCCGGGCAAGGTATACCGCTACGAGGCCACCGACGCCACCCATACTCCGATGTTCCACCAAGTGGATGGCCTGGCCATCGACAGGGGTATTACCATGGCCGATCTGAAAGGCAGCCTCTACGAGTTTGCCCGCCGTTTTTTCGGGGAGGGCAGAAAGGCCCGTTTTCGATGTGACTACTTCCCCTTCGTTGAACCGGGAGTCGAGATGTCCATCGATTGCCGGGTCTGCAACGGTACGGGATGCCGCCTCTGCAGCAATACGGGATGGATAGAAATCCTGGGGGCGGGAATGGCCCACCCGAATGTACTGAAAAGGGGTGGCATTGATCCAGAGGTCTACAGCGGATTCGCCTTCGGAATGGGTATCGACCGGCTGGCCATGCTCCGCTACGGGATAGACGATATCAGGCTGTTTTATAGTAACGACCTGAGATTCCTATCCCAGTTCTAGTGAGCGGTTAAAGTAAACATCGAATCAGGATCATAGATGAAAGTATCGCTGAAGTGGTTACAGGAATACGTTGACATTGATATCTCTCCCCATGAACTGGCCAGAAGACTCACCATGGCCGGTACAGAGGTGGAGGGAATACATCTCCTCGGTGAAAACTGGGGTGATGCGGTAATAGGCGAGATTACGGCCATCAATCCGCACCCCAACGCCGACCGGCTCAGACTTGTTACCGTAGACACCGGCGATAATCAGACCACCGTTGTCTGCGGTGCGCCCAATATCAGTACCGGCATCAAAATAGCATTCGCCCCGGTAGGCACGCAGCTCATCGACAGCCAAAGCGGCAAATCATTCTGTCTGAAATCGGCACGGATTCGCGGCGTCAGCTCGAGTGGCATGATCTGCTCGGAACGAGAACTCGGTATCTCAGAGAACCACGAAGGAATAATGATTCTACCCGATGAATCCCCGAAAGGCAAGGCTCTGGCAGATTACCTCGGCGACGCCGTATTCGACCTTGCCGTAACTCCAAACCGGCCCGACTGCCTCTCTGTAATCGGCATTGCCAGAGAAGCGGCAGCCCTGACCGGTAAGAAGATTCATCAACCCGATAACAGTTGCGATAAAACTGAAAACCCCATAGAAGAGAGGCTTTCAGTAGTAATCGATGCTCCCGCCCTGTGCCCCCGCTACTGCGCCAGCCTGATTACCGGAGTAAAGATCGGCAGTTCCCCCTGGTGGCTGCAGCAGAGGTTGATAAAATGTGGCATGCGGCCGATAAACAACATCGTTGACATCACCAACTATGTCATGCTGGAGCACGGGCAACCCCTGCATGCCTTTGACTACGCCCAAATCAGGGGTGGGGAAATCATAGTACGGCGTGCATGTAAAGGTGAAAGTATAACCACCCTTGACGGCATAGAACGAACCCTCTCCGCCGAAACCCTGGTCATCGCCGACCGGGAACGGGCAGTGGCCATCGCCGGTATTATGGGAGGGCTGGACAGCGAGGTTACCGACGACACGACATCGATACTCCTGGAAGCAGCCAACTTCAACCCGGCCAGTATACACCATACCGGCAGCAAGCTGAACCTGCCCAGCGAAGCCTGTATGCGCTTCGAGAGAGGAATTAGACCAGAGCTGGTCACGGGAGCGATAGAGAAAGCCACCAAGATGATTGTCGATCTGGGAGGAGGCAGAGCACTCCGGGGAGTTATTGATTCCTATCCCGGCGCAGAGGAGAAGAAGCCAATTCTGCTCACCACCGGTCAAATGGCAGGTCTTCTGGGAATTGATTTCAGTATAGAAAAGATAATATCAGCCCTGAGCGTACTCGGATTCGAGTGCCGGGTAGAGAGCATCCCGCCAGGAGTTCGGGCAACGGCACCATACTGGCGGAGTGACATCAAGTTGCCGGTTGATCTCATCGAAGAGGTAATCCGTATCACCGGCTACGAAGAGATTCCCAGCACCCTGCTCAGTACCCGCCTACCCAGCCACACCCCTGAACCAATGGCCGATTTAAGGAGGGATATCAGGCGCCAGCTTGTCGGGTACGGCTTTCAGGAAATAGTTACCTATTCACTGACCAGTATAGACCGGCTCAATAAGCTAATGCCGGGGAAAAAGATGGAACCACCAATGCGGATGGCCAACCCGATGACAGCAGAACAGGAGTACCTCCGCCCCATGCTGAGGTCAAACCTGCTGGCCACCCTCTGCTCCAACCGCCGGCACGAAGACGACGGCATCAAGATATTCGAATTGGGCAAGGTGTACCAGCCGGCGCATGATAAGCTACCTGAGGAACCGGCACAACTCTGTGGCCTGATGAGCGGCCTCAGGCAGGAAAAGTCCTGGCACGGAGATAACAGCACAGTCGATTTTTACGATGCCAAGGGAGTGGTGGAGGGGCTACTTCACAGAAGGGTAAAGGAATTACACTTCGAGAAGGGCGGTGATGCCAGCCTGCACCCTTCCAGACAGGCCACCATCGTCGTTGACGGCCACAAAATTGGTATCGTCGGTGAGCTTCACCCGATGGTACAGGAAGCCTTTGACATTTCCGAATGCACCGTGCTTTTCGAAATCAACCTGACCGCAGTTTTGCCTTCAATCACAAAGCAGATAACATTCCAGCCTGTACCACGTTTTCCGGCGGTAATAAGGGACATCGCACTGATAGTAGACACTAGCACCACTCACCAGAGCATATATAGCATTATCAGGAAATTCAAGTCTGTGACAGAAGTAGCGGTATTTGACCGCTACGCAGGCAACCAGGTTCCCGGGGGTAAAATATCCCTTGCTTACCGGATAACATTCCAGTCACCGGCACACACGCTGACCGACGACGAGGTCGATAAAATCCTTCAAAATATTCTGGAAAGGTTATCCCGGGAACTGGGCGCTACGCTGCGCAGTTGAATAGAATACTTTACAATTCCGTCTGGCAGTCAGTTCATAAAACGAATGGTCAGCTAAGCCTCATCATTTAACATGGCAAGCCCCTCACAGAGAATTTCCTGAAGCCTACCATTCAAATCTGCCAGTGATACGAGCTGCGATTCCTTTTCGGAGCGCTTCTTCACCTCGACACTGTCCTGCTTCAGAGTGCGCGGACTGACCGTCACCCGAATTGGTATGCCCAGCAGATCCGCATCGTTAAACTTCACGCCGGGCGATTCCGGCCTGTCGTCAAAGAGCACCTCAACTCCTGCAGCAAGAAGATCCGCGTAGATTCTCTCCGCCACTTCATCCACACCGGTATTCTCCCGGTACAGCGGGCACAGGTAAACCTGGTAGGGAGCAATGGGCAAGGGCCAGATAATACCCTTGTCATCATGGTTTTGCTCGATGGCGGCTGCGAGCAACCTACCGATACCGATACCGTAGCATCCCATAACCACCGGCCTCTCGTTACCGTCCCGGTCACTGAATAAGGCGCCCAGCCTCCGGGAAAGAAATGTGCCCAGTTTGAAGATATGCCCCACCTCGATACCCTGTTTTGTCTGCAGCTCTCCGCCACAGCGGGGGCACCGATCACCGACACGAGCCCTAGCTATATCAGCCACCATATCGGCATCGAAGTCCCGCCTGAAGTTGACGTTCTTGAGATGAGTATCCGGCTTGTTGGCACCGGCAACATAGTTCACTCCGGTGCTTACCGAATCGTCGACCACCGTTTTAATGCCGCTGATTCCCACAGGGGAAGCAAAACCGGCCACAATGCCAGCACCCTTAACCTCATCTTCTCTGGCCATACGAAAATCCACGCACTTTAGAGCATTCTTCAGCTTGACCTCATTTACCTCGAGATCCCCACGGATAACAACGAAGATGAAATCGCCATCCGCCATATAGAAAACGACCTTGAGTGTATGGTCCGGCCGCACATCAGTACAGTTCGATAGCTCCCTGATGGTGGTCACACCAGGAGTGCTTACTTCCTGCAACGGCAAAGGGCTTTCTTTATCCAGGTCACCCTTCATGCTGCAGGCCTTTTCCGCATTGGCCGAGTAGCGGCAAACAGGGCAGTAAATGACCTCGTCCTCCCCTGTGCCAGTAATAACCATGAATTCGTGGGAATCCTTACCGCCGATAGCACCGCTATCGGCCTCAACAACCAGGGCCGGCAACCCACAACTGACATATATGCGCTGGTAAGCGGCCAGCATTTTTTGGTAGCTTCGCTCCAGTCCCTCTTCGTCGACATCGAAACTGTAGAGGTCCTTCATGGTAAACTCGCGTACCCTGAGCAGGCCGGCCCTGGGTCTGGGCTCATCCCGAAACTTGGTCTGAATCTGGTAAAGGAGCATCGGTAAATCCCGGTAGCTCCTGATAAACTGACCGGCCAGATCGGTGATAATTTCCTCATGAGTCGGTCCCAGGCACAGTTCCCTCTCCCTACGGTCATGGAGAACAAAGAGCCCTTTACCAAAAGCCCTGTCGCGTCCGGTCTTCCGCCATATCTCCAGCGGTTGCAGGACGGGCATCATAAGCTCCTGTCCTCCAGCAGCATTCATCTCTCTGCGTATAATTCGACATGCGCCGCCGTGCTCTCGGCCAGCGCGTCGAGATCGTAGCCCCCTTCGAGGCTGCTCACCAGCCGCCCCTCGCAGAGCTCGTCGGCCAGATCGCACAGCCGCTCGGTGACCCATGCGAAATCGCCGG
>JAWOBD010000066.1:0-6562 GCA_046498175.1 Dehalococcoidales bacterium
ATGATCTGTCCGGATGTCCAGGGTCTGGAAATCGATGGTAACACAGAAGGGGGTACCGATTTCGTCCTGCCGCCGGTAGCGGCGCCCGATGCTCTGCGCTTCGTCGTAGCCAGTCACCCAGTGATGGCGCAGCTCGCCGTATATTTCTCCTGCCTTCTTTGCCACCGGTTCCTTTTTGCTCAACGGCAGTACGGCTATTTTGACCGGTGCCAGGTCCCGGTGCAGGTGCAGTACTACCCTTGTTTCGTCTCTGTCTGGTTCCTCGGCGTAGGCATCACAGAGGAAGGCGAGAAGGGCTCGGTCTACGCCCGCCGATGGTTCTATGACATAGGGGATTAACTGCTCTTTACTCTCCTCGTCCCAGTAAGAGAGGCTCTTGCCACTGTAACTGGCGTGCTGGGTGAGGTCGAAGTCGCCGCGGTTGGCGATGCCCTCCAGTTCGGACCATCCCATCGGGAAAAGGTAGTCGATATCGTAGCAGTCCAGCGCGTAGTGAGCCAGCTCGTGCTTCATGTGCTGCCGTAAGCGCAGGTTTTCCCGACGAATACCCAGATTTTGGTACCATTCGTAGCATTCCCGGAGCCAGTATTCGAACCACTCTTTATCTGTTCCGGGCTTGACGAAGTACTCCATCTCCATCTGCTCGAACTCCCGGCTGCGGAAGATAAAGTTGCCGGTGGTGATTTCGTTCCGGAACGACTTGCCTATCTGGGCAATACCGAACGGCAGCTTCTTTCTGGTGGTGGTGACAACGTTCTGGAAGTTAACGAAGATACCCTGGGCGGTTTCGGGACGCAGGTAGACGATGCTGGAGGCATCCTCAACCGGCCCCATAAATGTCTTGAACATCAGGTTGAACATCTGGGGCTCGGTCAGTTCTCCGCCACACTCCGGGCAGCGGTCGCCATCCATCTGGTCGGTACGCCACCGCTGGTGGCAACTCTTACACTCGGCAAGTGGGTCGGAAAAGCCTTCCAGGTGGCCGCTGGCCTGCCAGGTCCGGGGGTGCATCAGTATACTGGAGTCAATGCCCACCACGTCATCACGCTTCTGTACCATCTCCCGCCACCAGGCGTTTTTGATATTGCGTTTCAGTTCCACGCCCAGCGGACCGTAATCCCAGCAACTGGAGAGGCCACCATATATCTCGCTGCTGGGAAAGATAAAGCCCCGGCGGCGGCAGAGGGATACCAGTTTCTCCATATCGGTATTGGCCGGTGTTTCTATACTCACTGCTATTGCTCCTTAAAGTCATATCGGAGATGGAGGGGTTAGAATCATTGTAGCCAAAAATGAGCGTTCATTGCAAAGGCGACGAGCCAGCACGTTGATATACAGAAGGCTTTTACTCCCATGTTTGTTCGTGGTAGCCTTGCTGCCTGTGGATTTTGGTGTTAAAATATAGGTGATTTACAGATACGAGGTTTGCCTTGATTATCGAAAAGGTGGTTGTTGGTCCCTTCGCTACCAATTGCTATATCGTCGGTGATGAGACCAGCCGGGAAGGTATCGTTATCGACCCGGGCGATGAAGCAAAAAGGATACTGAAAAGGGTTGGTGAACTGCATCTAGACATAAAGATACTGTTGCTTACCCATGGCCATATAGACCACGCCGGTGCTCTTAAAGAGCTCAAGGATGCTACCGGTGCTACGGTAGCGGTACATGCTGATGATGCCAACTTCGAGCGCTACCGTTCCGCTGGCCTTATTTTCGGACTGCTCTATCCCCACCCTCCGGTTCCTGACCGCATTCTCAGGGATGGCGATACCGTTGCCGTCAATGGATTATGGTTCGAGGTACTGCATACCCCTGGACATACCCCGGGCGGTATTTGCCTGCGGCGGGATGGCATTATCTTCAGCGGTGACACCCTGTTCAATGGCAGCATCGGCAGGACTGACCTGATTGGCGGCAACCATGACCAGCTCATGGAGAGTATCCGGGAAAGGCTGCTTGTCCTCGATGGTGATATCGTGGTTCATCCCGGTCACGGCGATGATACCACCATTGCCGCCGAGCGCAGAGGCAATCCATTCCTTGCCGATTAGTACCGGGTTTTTTAGATGATGCCGTTGAAGTGTGCCAGTACCGGGGCCAGTACCAGGGCTACGATTGACATCAGCTTTATCATGATGTTCAGCGATGGCCCGGAGGTATCCTTCATCGGGTCACCTACTGTATCGCCGATTACCGATGCCTTATGAGCGTCCGAGCCCTTTCCTCCGAAAGCACCTGTCTCTATCCATTTCTTGGCGTTATCCCATGAACCACCGGCGTTGGCGAAGGTAACGGCGAGAATAAACCCACAGGAAACGGCTCCGATGAGAAATCCCCCCAGGGCCACCGGCCCCAGTATAAGGCCAACCACGATGGGGGTTACAATGGTCATAACACCAGGAGCGATCATCTGCTTGATGGAAGACTTGGTACATATGTCCACGCACTTGCCATATTCCGCCTTTGCCTTGCCTTCCATCAGCCCTTTTATTTCCCGGAACTGGCGGCGTACTTCGTTAACGATCGCGAAGCCCGCTTTCCCGACTGCGTTCAAAGTCATGGCGCAGAATACAGCCGGTATCATCACGCCCAGAAAGATGCCGGCGATAACCTTTGGTTCCAGAAGGCTGATATCGGTAAAACTGATACCCACGGCCTGGGTGTAGGCGAGGAGTAATGCCAGGGCGGTCAGACCGGCGGCACCGATGGCGAATCCCTTGCCGGTAGCGGCGGTTGTGTTTCCCAAGGAATCCAGGGCGTCAGTGCGTTCCCTTACCTCGGGGTCCAGGTTGCTCATTTCGACAATTCCACCGGCGTTATCGGCAACCGGTCCGTAGGCATCGGTGGCGTCCTGTATTCCCAGTGTGGATAGCATACCCACGCCGGCAATGGCAATCCCGTACATATCGGCAAAATTGAAAGCTACCAGCATCGCTGCCACTATGATTAGTATCGGGGGCAGGGTGCTCATCAGGCCATTGGCGAAGCCCCGTGTCAGCAGTGTGCCGGCGCCGGTCTGGGCCGATTCCGATATATCGAGGGTTGGTTTGTAGGAATAGGAGGTGAAGTAATTGGTGCTCTCTCCTATGGCGACCCCGGCTACCAGCCCTGCCAGAATAGCCCAGAAAATGTTTATGCTGGCACCCATAAAGTAGACGGCCAGGAAGGCAAAGACACCGGTAAGAATAGATGATATTACCGTACCCCGCCGCAGAGCATTGAGCAGGGCTCCCATTTTCGCCTTGATTTTGCCTACCCTTACCGAGAATATTCCGATAATCGCGGCTATAATCCCGCCGGCGGCTACCAGCAAGGGCAGAAACCAGGCGGTGGCCAGGTCGGGAGCGAGGTGTGTGGAAAAAACAGCTATGGTACCCAGTGCCATGGTGGCGATAATGGAGTCAACGTAGGACTCGAAGAGGTCAGCTCCCATTCCGGCAACGTCGCCGACGTTATCCCCGACGAAGTCGGCTATGACGGCGGCGTTACGCGGGTCGTCCTCGGGTATTCCTGCCTCAACCTTGCCCACGATGTCCGCACCGGTATCGGCAGCCTTGGTAAAAATGCCGCCACCGATACGGGCGAATATGGCCACCGAAGAAGCCCCGAAGCCAAAGGCGGGAATGACCTTGAGCAGCAGGTCGGGGTTGCTGCCGAAGGCGAAGTAAAGAATGCTTATGCCTATGATGCCGATACCGACGACACACATCCCCATTACTGCACCGCTTCGGAAAGAGACCTTCAATCCCTGGTTGAGCCCCTTCTGTGCTGCCGCGGCAGTGCGGCCGTTGGCCCTGATGGCGATGCTCATACCGATAAAACCTGCTACCGCTGAGGCCACGGCACCGCAAACGAATACAACGGATACCCACCACCCCAGCATGGGAACAACGCCCAGCACGATGGCCACCACGGTGACGAATATCGCCAGGATACGGTATTCCCTGCCGATAAAGGCGAGTGCCCCCTCTTTAATGGCGGCCGATATCTGTCTTATCTGATTTGAGCCGGGGTCCTGCTTGAGGACATAACGGGCCATAAATCCGGCAATGCCAATACCGATGCCGCCGCATATCAGGGCAATAATTACTGGGTTCATTTGCTAGTTCTCCTCTCTGTTGATTAATTGTCCTGTTTTTTCTTGAGATTATAGCGGGATGGGCCGAGCTTTTCCTCCAGCCTGTTCTGCTTCATCACCAGCGTCAGGTCACTCCGCGTCCTTTCCAGGACTCCCCGTACCATATCGGTGGTACGACGGAGTCCGGCCGTAATTGCTTCAGGGAAATCCATGCTAACCAGGATACTGTAGATATCATCCATTGCTTCCAGCAAATCTTCGCCCCGGGAAAGGTCTTCGCGCCTGATGCCGTCCAGAATGAATCGTCTTACTTCGCCAGCCGCTTCACCCAATCCATTGAGATAGGCGGCAAAGTCGGTACCGAGTTCCTCCGGAGCAGGAATCCTTTTATCGCTTACCAGGGCAAGGGTAACGGCAGCCTCGGTATACTCCTTCTGAGCATCCCGGTAGAAACCGCTGTAACGAAATTCGTCATATTCGACGATCAGTTTGCTGGCTTCGTTCAGAACAGTACCGGCCGACTCGAGTAAATTTCGGGCCTGTTCGAACTCCTGGCGGTGAACGCTACGTGTCGTTTTCGAGGAGTGGCGTATCACCTCCCGGCAAAGCGGCAGAACCTTTTCTCTGACCGAATCTCTGGCGTCGAAACTGAGCCTGGCTCGCTCGGCAATACTTTCCAGGTTATCTGTTGGTCTGGGCACTGGCAACCTCAATAGCATCTACTATTTGCCGGGTTGATTCCCGGGGAGATTTTGAATCCATAATGGCGCTGATGACAGCTACAGCATCGGCGCCACAGGATATAGTCCGGGAAGCATTGTCTCTGTCGATTCCACCGATGGCCATTATCGGCATATTTACGGATTGCCTTATCCTGACCAGCCCATCAGTCGAAATAACGGTGGTTTCTTCCTTGGATGAAGTGGGATAAATGGCACCGACACCGATATAATCGCCCCCTTCTTTGTAGGCAGCGATAGCCTGCTCGGGTGTTTTCACGGAAACCCCTATAATCTTATCCATCGGCAGTAAACGCCGGGCTGTGCCTGCAGGCAAATCATTCTGTCCCAGGTGCAGTCCGTCGGCATCACTGGCCAGGGCTATGTCCAGGTGATCATTGACTATAAAGAGCACCCGGTTTGATGAACATATTTCCCTGATTTCACTGGCAATCGCGAGCAGTTCCTTCTTATGAAGCACCTTATCCCTCAGCTGAACCATCCTCGCTCCCCCTCTTATCAATTCTCCAGCAAATTCAACTGCCCGTCGCCCCTTGAGGGCTCCGGTATTGAGAATGGCGCAGAGTCCTTTGATACGTTCCACGTTATCTTTTCTCAGCAGGCGTGAAAGCAGCCGTTTCTCTATCGAGTAGAGCTCAAATCTGGCCTGCTCCAGATCTTCCGGCTTCAATCCTGACTCTGTACCGGTGGTTTTGGCAAGCTCTTCTATGGTGCGGAGTGATTCTGCCACTCTCCTTGCGTTGGACACCATCACCTGCGAAAGACCCTTTTGCTCGGACTGTTCCGGTGTCTTGATACTCATCCCTACATCACCACGGGCATCCCTGGCCCCGACGAGCTGCTTGCTCAGTTCCGGGTTTACCGTCACGATTCTGTGGCGCAGGTTTTTGAGCTGCTCGCTTATGGCGGCATCATTTAGCCCTAGTCGGGCCATGTCCTCGAGAACACGGAGACCCTCGCCGGCACGGTTGAGATTGGCATCTATGATGCGCAGGGTTTCCCTGAATACGGATTCCTTGGGATAAGTACTCATCTTTCCTGGTGCATAATTTTAGCATAACCGCCCCTAATGGTAAAACCGTAACGTCGATGCGGCCAAAGGCGGGTTAAAAAGAGTTATCACCCGTCACCAACGGCGTTATCGATAAGCGTGATGCGCAGGGGTTTGCCTCTCTTGTCCATCTCGATCGCTACCACATCGATTCGATACAGCGAAGGCAAATCCGTGTGTCTCTCAATATAGTAGAGAGCGGTAGTCTTCAAGTGTTTTTTCTTTGTCTGGGTTATGGATTCCTCGGGGCTGCCAAATTCAGTGCCTGTTTTTGTTCTTACCTCGATAAATACGAGGTAATCATGGTGCCTGGCAATGATATCTATTTCTCCCCTGGGGCAGCGGTAGTTGGTTTCCAGAATGCGGAATCCTCTCTTCTTGAGGAAATCGCGTGCTATGTTTTCGCCCCGGATGCCCGTATCCCGTCGCTTCACTTTTCACACAGCTTTCTTACCGGTAAGAAGGAGCGGCGGTGGATGGGACAGGCTCCTATACGCTGAAGACAGGCGATATGTTGCCTGGTTCCGTAGCCCTTATGTTGGGCCAGTCCGTAGCCGGGGTAAGTTGCGTCCATTTCGGTCATGAATCTATCGCGGGTTACCTTGGCGATTATGGAGGCGCAGGCGATGGAGAAGCATAATCTGTCACCACCTACGATGCCTTTTTGGGGCAGTTTTACCCCGGGCAGGAGCA
>JAWOBD010000106.1:0-10313 GCA_046498175.1 Dehalococcoidales bacterium
ACACCGGTCTGGTGGAGGTGCCGATGGGGATAACGCTGCGGGAAATCATTTACGATATCGGCGGCGGCATTCCAGGCGGCAAGAAATTCAAGGCGGTACAGACCGGCGGCCCCTCCGGTGGGGTTATTCCAGACAGCTTGATAGATCTACCAGTCGATTTCGATAAGCTGACAGAGGTTGGCTCCATGATGGGCTCCGGTGGCATGATTGTAATGGATGAAGACAACTGCATGGTGGATATCGCCAAGTACTTTATCGGCTTCCTGGAGGGAGAGTCATGCGGCAAGTGCGTGCCGTGCCGGGAAGGGCTGAAGAGAATGCGGGAGATACTGGACGATATCTGTGATGGAAAAGGAAAAGAAAGCGATATCGAGCTTTTAGAAAGGCTATCTGAAACTCTTGTCGACGGTGCTCTCTGTGCTCTAGGCACGACAGCACCCAATCCCGTACTGAGTACAATCCGCTATTTCCGCGACGAGTACGAGGCCCATATCAGAGAGAAGAGATGTCCCGCTGGTGTCTGCAAGGCGCTGATAACCTATCAGATTATCGAGGAGAAATGCCCCGGATGCGGGCTCTGCGTCAAGGCCTGCCCAACAGGGGCAATTACCTCTACGGGCAAAAAGAAACCGGTGGTACTGGACCAAGAGAAATGTATCAAGTGCGGGGCCTGCTACGATGTCTGCAAGCTTGGTGCCATAAAAGTAAGCTAAAGGTGTTATTGGGATGGTAAGACTGAAAATCGACGGACGGGAACTACAGGCAGAAGAAGACAAAACTATCCTGGAAGTAGCCCGTAATAACGGTATCTATATTCCTACCCTTTGTTACCACGAGGAAGTATCTCCCTATGGCGCCTGTCGCCTTTGTATGGTCGAAGTGACACAGAAAGGTAAAACCAAGGTGGTCGCTTCCTGCCTCTATCCAGTTGCGGAAGGAATTTCGGTCAAGGTCAACTCAACAAGGCTGAGCAACATCCGCCGCACCGCGATCGAACTGCTCCTGGCACGATGCCCCGACTCAGAGGTAATACAGGAAATGGCCCATAAGCTCGGTGTCGAAAAACCGGCTTTCAATACAGATAATGACAAGCACAAGTGCATCCTGTGTGCCCTCTGCACCAGGGTATGCGAGGAAGTGGTGGGAGTTTCCGCCATAAGCCTGGTTAACCGCGGTGTTGACAGGCAGATGGCCACGCCCTTCTTTGATTGCTCCGAGGCATGTATTGGCTGCGGTTCCTGTGCCTACGTCTGCCCCACCAAGGCCATCAGCTTCGAAGACGTTGGTGACAAACGGGTAATAAAAATGCCCAACGTGTCCATGGAATTCAAGCTCAAGAAGTGCAGCAAGTGCGGCAAGTACTGGGCTCCGGAGAGGCAACTGGACTACATCGCCAGAGTAGCCGGTCTGGCCCCTGAAGCCTTCGATGTCTGCCCTGATTGCAGAGATTGAAGCCCGATAGATAGCACAAGCGCTTGAACCCCGGCAAGCGGTCTGCTATATTTATTCTCGTATCGGGGTGTAGCGCAGTCGGCTAGCGCGCAGCGTTTGGGACGCTGAGGTCGGAGGTTCAAGTCCTCTCACCCCGACATTCAAATCCCTGTTAATCCCTGCCTCCTCGCTCTCATGTATTCTTCGTAATTAACCTTACATCCGACACCTTTATTGCCCTTCTTGCGCCCCTCCCTTGATAATATAGAGCCCATACTATCAAGTCACAACCCAATTTCTGCCTCTGATTCCAATCACCATTCTCTAATCTGCCACCGACACTTTTCAAACAACAACTTCTGTGTTAATGTAATTGACAGGAAAGTGATTTCCGCAATTATGCAATTCAGGAGCATTAAATGGTCGATGTAATCAAGTCATGGAAACCGCTAGCAGCTGGTATCCTCAGCATTATCACCGGAATGATTGGCATTGTGGGTGGCGGTATTGTGGTATTGATGGGTGATTTCGTCACTGAGTCGGAGGGGCTGCTCGGCTTTGAGCCCCTGGGCGTACCTTCCATCATCCTCGGAGCGGTGGCGATAACAGGAGGCATTTTTGCCCTGCGAAGGCGACACTGGCTGATGGCGGTCATCGGAGCCATATTTGCCATTCCCTGCATGCCAATTACAGGAACGCTAGCCATTATTTTCATAGCCCTGGCCGCAGAGGAGTTTAGCCCCGGGAGCACAGCGGAGAATAACGAACCAGTCAGCCAGGATTCCGGATAAAACAATGGTACTGGTTAAAACAACCATCCTGTGATAGTATAGCAAATCAATAAGAATATCCTGGAGGTAAGTGCTATGGAAAAGACCTGGAAGCCGACAACAGGTGGTATTCTGAACATTATTTCGGGAAGTATGGGGATTTCCGGAGGCATAACCACAATGCTATTGGGAGGATTTTTAGGCCAGCTTGGCGGTATGAGCAGTCAAATCAGCAATATTTTGAACCAGTGGGCCAGTGCCTGGATACCAGAGACAACCGACCTGCAGTCCATGATTACAGAGATAGCCGGCATTTCCTCACAAGTCCTGATGACGGTAGGTATTGTACTGCTGGCCTTCGGGATTGTCGCCCTTATCGGCGGCATCTATGCCATCAAGCGGCAGAAATGGGGACTGGCACTGGCCGGCTCCATACTGGCTTTTCCATCCGGTGGCGTGCTGGGCATACTGTCCATAATATTCGTTTCTCTGGCCAAAAAGGAATTCTAACCCGGTAAAAAGCTATATCAATAAGGCAAAACGGACCAGTCCAACATAGCATAAAATTTGCTACACAGGGTTTGGCCCTCTATGGTACCTGATTGGTAGGCATGCCTTTATTTAATGGCATCGCTTGCCTTCTCTGTTATCATTATTTGAGGGCTGCCTTTTCATTAGCATCTTCTCGAGCACCCCGGATGTGTTGATGCGATGAATATCACGGAAAATCATTCCCAAGGGGAAGTGCCGGAATTGGCAGACGGGCCGGACTTAGGATCCGGTGCCCAAAAGGCGTGGGGGTTCGAGTCCCCCCTTCCCCACCACTCGGAACAGCTCCCGAACCTTTGGCCCGTGAGGCAATGAGGGCAAAAGGGGAGTTGAGCTCGGCCATTCTATTGAGCTTTTTAAGGCCTGCCTCCGCATTTTGTAGCTCTTCAGTGCCGCCGGCCTAGACGCTAAACTATACTTCAAGTTCCTTTCTCATCCGCTGCCGGGTTTTTACATCGATAGTTATGCTCCCGAATATATCGGGGAGCTGTGACTCGATATCCCGGCTGTTACAGAAAACCCGAGACCCTCAGATACTTATGGTTTTTATCTCTGGGATTACAGGGTCTAGCCCCTGACCCGATGGTATAACCATAACCTTGATGTCATCTCCTAGTCTATCGTTCAATTTATTACTGATCCAATCATACCTGTTCCTTTATAGGTAAGACACAGTATGAGGTACTGAATATTGAGTTAAAGAAAAGCTTTTATCTTTCTTTACTTCTCTACCTGCACAGAGATTACGGTCTTATCCTGACCGACGCAGAATGACTGCCAGTACTGAGAGTGCTTTCCTGCACCTCCACTTACGAATATTTGAATATTTTCGGGGGAGGGGAAATTGTGCTGAACGACCGGGTCTAATGGGTCGCCGCAACGAGCCAGTGCGTTTTCCCAGAGATACTCCCTGAGATCATCTTTTGACCATCCCTCTTCTTCTGCTGCTATCTGGGCAAATTCCCAGTTAAGCGTAAGAATAACTTCACAGGACTCATTAAAAGAGGAATCTGACGGAAGCTCGGACAGGCAGGCGCTATTCTGGCCATCATAGGCGATGGCACGGGCTGCCGTCGCCATTATCTGCCTTATAGTATGCTGTGAATGGTCTTGCCAGTTCACCGGTGGTCCACCACTGAAAACAGTGACCACGCTATCATCCTTATTAAAGCCCTTTTCCACGTGGTATGGTTCCCAGGGGCTTTCTGCTTCCGCCTCGCCGATAACAGTACTCACCGTGTTGCCGGCCCAGCCGAGAGTGGATTTATCTCCATTCGGTGATATAGAGCCACCAACAATATCCGTTATCAGGCTGAGTGCATAGCCGATGGAAACATTGGGATGATATCCTGGTCCAGCGGCTCCGGTACCGGTAGCGATGCCCAATTGCTCAACTACGGGACCGTTTACCATGACAAGGATACCGTTGGGATGTGTCGTAGTGGTTAGCGCCCGCCAGTTTAACTGGGGGTCCTTCAGTCCTTCCATGGCTGTTATGATGATCGGCATATATTGGGGTTTACATCCCGCCATTACCGCGTGAACGGCCACAAGTTCTATGGTAAGGATACCCTTTCTAGGAGGAACTTCCCTCCACAAGATCTCATCAGGTGCACGGCTGGTGCCCTGGAGCATGGCCTCGACTCGCTCGGGTGTCGGAGGTATTATTGGGAGTCCTGACGACCAGCCTCTCTCGAAGAACATCTCATTTATATCTTCCACCGATCCCTCAAATTCGAACCTTTCCGCGGGATACGCGGACACTTCAACAGGAAGCTCGGTTACGGATGGCTCCCAGTCGGCTGCTACTTCCAAAATGTCCGTGAAAGCATTTTCCGCTTTATTCCTTAGAGCCTCCTCACTCTGTCCGCCGAATGGATGCGGTACCATCACTACAGGTAGTTCCGGTACGCCCAGTCCCTGGGCATTACTTATCGCACCATCGACGAATTCATTGGTAACAATCGTAACAGTGGGAATACCTTTATCGATATCCAGTCCTAGCTGGTTCACGACCAGCCATGATGTGCAGGACCCTCAGTCGGCCTGAGCACCTATGACCAGGTCGGGCTGGAAAGCAGCTATTTTATCAAACATATCTGCAGGAGCTGCCTGGCAGCAAAACACAGTTTTGGGAAGTTCCTCATAGAGCTTTATAACATCTACATCCTTCACCTGTTCGACAAGGAGTTCAGCAACCCTATCGAGGAACATGTCTCCACCGGCTTTGCCGTTCCACCGTAATGCTATCGTCTTCCCTTCCAGGGTGTCGGGGTGAGGAGTGATATCGACCTTTTCTACCTCAACAGCGGCGCCCTGTGGGTTAACCAGTTCCCACTTGATTGGTTCGGAAGGTGTAGGCTCCGGCGTTGGTGATGGGGTGGGCTCTGATGCCGGGGGTGGAGCCGGCTCTAGTTCCGGGCTGGGAGTTGGAGCTTTGGTTGTACAACCAGGTATGAGTAGAGAAGTGAGCAGTAGCGTGGAAATAAATGGGAAAAGAAGCTTTTTCATATTTACCCCCTAATATATTACTGGGCTACCATTGAATTTAACGCACTTTGTATTATTATAGCCATGTTTATCTGCTGTGCCCAACTGGTAGTTATTGCTGCTTCTCGAATTCTAGTGTCCAGTCGCCGCCGGTGATGGTCAGTCTATCATTATTAACTTCGTAGTTCTCAGCCGCCTGTAACCCCCTGAGATAATCCGCTTCCTGTTCCATAATCTTACTGCTACAGGCCATATCCGTGTGGATGATTGGCCCGGTAATAGCAAGATTCAATCCGTCAATCTCATACGGAGCGCCATACTGATTGCAACCGGCAAAACCACTCAACTGTTTCTCGGAGCCATCGCAGATGAGGGTCGCTTCAACATCTTCGAGTGCCTTGTAGATACCCATCTCTCCCGCATATGAATTCAGGACCCAGGTGACACCTTCAAGATAGTCAATCATAGTCCGGGTCAGCATATTCCACTGTTCGTCAATCATCGCTGATACTACTTGCCCGTTCTCAACGGTTATTATAGCCTGATGTGGAGTAATTACCTGGGCAAGTACCTGTCCCTCACGATCACCATAACCGGCATGTTGACTATCGAACTCGTAGACAAACTGCCAGGCATTTTCAATGTCAGGGTACAGGGTTTCCACCAGTTCCAGGGTGTCTTCAATACCGTCAAATACAAAAGTGGGGCTGTTTTTCACAAATTCCTCGGCTATCTGCTCGGCTTGCTCCTCAGTCACTGCCGAGGCGAGCATTTCCTGCTTGATCATGTCCCACTTTTCATCCATGACAGCCGATGTTACCTCGCCATTTGAGATTGTTATTACCGCTTCATGCGGAGTAATTACCTGAAGTAAAGGCTGTCCCGTACGATTGCCGTATCCGGCATATCGACTTTGAAATGCATAAGTATAGTTCCGGGTATGAGGATCATCCAGTTCCTCGCTGTCAACTAATTCCAGATTATCCTCAATTCCATCAAAGCTGAAGGTAGGGCTGTTTTTAACAAAAGTACTGGCTATTTTCTGCTGGAGGGTGGCTACATGTTCTTCAGCAGTATCCAGCTCGTCCTCTAGGCTCGATACTTGGGATATGGCTTGATCACGCTCTTCAACTACGCGATTGTAGTCGTCTTCTGATACACCACTGGTGCATCCGACAGCCAGTAATGTCACAATAGTTCCCAGTATTACGGTAATTATAGCGGATTTCCCTTTCACCTTTTCCTGTATCCTCTTCATGAATATTTCTGTTGGTGCTCACCTCAATCTTCATAGTCGCCGGTACCACCGACTCCTCGAAGCAGCCTCAGCCGGCTTTGACAGGCTTTGCCGTGAATATTAGGGCAAGTATAAAAACCATAAGCGCAATCAGGGCTGCCCATCTGTGAAACTTGCAGGGTGTTTTTAAGTCCATTGCTTTATACTTCTCCAGGCACAATAGGGTGATATATAACCCTTCAATTTATTATTGTAGTATACTATATTGATAATATATATTATATATGACCGTTAGATCTCTGACAATACTAATTATGATAATCTTGGCCTCAAAAATACTCCCCCCCATAGAATTAACTATAATTTATCTCCTTTCACCTTTATGCTTACAACCAAAGCGGCTACTTTCTTCAATATATCATGTGATACTGATAGACCCCCGGCGGTGTGCTCTATCGGAAAAGATGCCTCGTCCATTATTTCCACTTGTTTAAATCCTGCATCCTTTATTATCTTGAGATACTGTTCTTTTAACGAGGCACCAGCGATACAACCGACGTAAGCTGCTATTGAGTTCGTAATCGCAGTTGGTAGTGACTCTAACAAGACGATATCCGACACCATCATTCGACCACCCGGCTTAAGTACTCTGAAAATCTCAGTAAAAACCCTGGGTTTATCGGTTGAGAGGTTTATCACGCAGTTAGATATCACTACATCAGCAATATTATCTGCTGCCGGCAGATTCTCTATTTCACCAAGCCTGAATTCAACATTCCCATAATCACCTTTTGCCTGGTTTTCTCTCGCTTTTTCTAACATCTCAGGTGTCATATCGATGCCAATAACTTTACCTGCCCTTCCCACCCTCCGGGAAGCAAGAAAACAATCGAATCCGGTTCCGGAACCCAGATCGATTACAAGTTCACCCTCATTTAACGAAGCCAGAGCCACAGGATTACCGCATCCCAATCCAAGGTCTGCCCCTTCAGGGACTGCTTTCAAGTCATCGTCTGAATATCCTAGCGCTTTGGATGAGTCGCCATATGAACAACAAGAACTGTTGCCACAGCAAGACCTGTTGCTGCCTTTGGCAATATCGCCATAAGCGTCCCGGACATTCTTTCTTATTTTAAAATCGCTCATTGGTCACCTCCAGACTTATACATTAAAAATTCCCGCTCGTTAACTTTATTTTTTTATTCCAAGTTATCTAACCCCAGGCTGACTGCATCCATAGCGCCAGGTAATATATCCCGATACCAATTAATACCCAGGAGGTAACAATGCGGATAATTTTCTGGGCCCGGGTTAGTTTTTCAAACCAGGAGGAGACCCTGGTGATACCAAAGGATAGCGATATGCCGAATATCAGTACTGGAAGCCCGGTGCCGACAGCAAACACAGCGGGTAGGGCTATTCCTCCGGTTGATTTAAGGCTCAAGGGAATAAGCGTCCCAAAGTATAGCACTGCACTATACGGACAGAAGGCCAGAGCAAAGACAATTCCCAGAAGGAAAGCCCCCACCGTTCCCCAGCGGCTTACTTTAGAACCTAACGAAGACATTCCGGAACCCCCGGCGATAAAGCGGAGTCGGTGCACATTCAGCAGCACTATCCCAACCGCAATCAGGATTGGCCCGAGAACCTTTTCCCCGGTATCCTGGAGGAACATCGCTACGCCGGGAATCTCAAGACTGGCCCTGATAATCAGAAAACCGAGAACAGAGTAGGCTACCATCCTTCCCAGTGTGTATAGAACACTGCTGGTAACAGCATATCTGCGATTTGTTACGTCGCGGCTGATATATGCTATCGCCGCAATGTTGGTGGCCAAAGGGCAGGGACTTATTGCGGTAAGCAGGCCCAGGGAAAAAGCTGCTACTACAGGAATATTCAGCAGGCCTGAAGACCCAGATAGGAATTCACCAAGGGCCATTAACTTATTGCCTCTAAGGATTCGTTTATCTTATTTTTAATGAAAAGAGTAAATCCGTCGTCATCACCGATATACGACCAGATCTCCTCGATGTGCTCAATGTGGCCTTCGTTGTCTACTACGGTGTTTATGAATAACTGTGAAGTATAGGCACCGTACTGCTCGACTATTGCCGCATTATCAGAATCCTGCACATCGACTGACTGGAAAGTGATTATTCCGTCATTGAGTTCCTCAGTAAAGTAGGTTTCCAAAGTATATTCGATGCCCGATTCGGCATACTGGCAGCTATAACAGCGATTGGTGCGGTGAAAGTAGACCAAATCTACACGATTTGCCTGTGGGGTAGGACTTGGTTCGGGGGTCACCTGTGGTTCCTCCGGTTCAACCGGAGCCAGAACAGCATATCCGCTTGAAGAGGTAATTAGCGTGCTTAATTTGTGTTCATCCGTATCCATCTGCTTGTAGGAGATTTTTTCCCATCCGCCATCAGAAAAACGTGCAATGTAAATGTCACCCTCCTTGGTTCCCTGAGGTATTTCGGCAGGGTCATAGCTAAGCGTAAGTCTGATCGAAGAATCAAAAGTGATTCCTTCAGGTAAGAAGCTATATGCAGGCCCGATGATGACGGCGTTTTCAGGAGGAGCTGGCGGTACGGGACTGGCTAACACTTGCATGGACTGGACCGGTTCCTGGCTACTATCCAGTAACGCAGTACCCTTGTCTATCGAAAGCGCAACTCGACCATCTTGAGATGAAAGCTGAGTGTCTGACAGTATCGCTCCTTCACTGCTTACAGCCACTTCAAACTCTGTACCAAGCAGGGTTATCTTTAATTGATATGGGTCTGGCTCGTTTTCGTCGTCGGGCGTGGGTACAGAAGATGAAGCGTTACAACCTGCCAGCAGTAACGCGGCTACTGATATTGCTGCTAACACTAGTAGCTGTTTCCGGCCAGATATGGCTCTCCTTAACATATGCTCCTCCCTTTATCAAGCCAGCGGCCGTATTTTAAGATTAATTCAAATGCACCGCATTGACGCTCCATAGCTATGCTGCCGGCTCCTCTTCCTGGTTCATAGCAGATACTATAATATCCTTGATTTCCTTTTTACTGAGCAGCTTTCCGGAGCTAATCAGATTATCATTTATTATCAAGCCTGGAGGAAACAGAATAGAATACTCTACAAGCTTGGTTATCTCCTGCACATACTCCACATTGACATCAAGGCCCAATTCCTTTATTACTTCTCTCGTTCTCTTATCGAGCTCATGGCATTTGTGGCAACCGGGTCCTAAAATTTTAATATCCATAATTTCTATTTAAGCCCCTCAAAGTAATCTAAAGATAATTCCTACCGTGCTATGTAAGCACCAATGCTAATAAATATGATAATGACGATAACCGCAGCTAACTATTCCAAACCGCATTCTTTTAGTGCTGAAATCAGCGATTCCTTACTGGGGCACAGCCCCATGATCCGGACCAGACCACCCACGACTAGAGCCGGGGCAGCGGTGAAGTTATATTTCTCAAATATTTCGTTACGTCCCTTATATCTAACGATTTCCACTTTATCACCGTGTTCCTTTTCGATTTCCTCAAGTAGTTTGGTTAGATTAACTCCGCCAGAACAGGTAGGGACAGACAGAAACGCCTCGATTTTGATCTTATTCATAATCCACCCTCTCTCAGGGCGCTATCCATAGTGGTCCGGCTGGGGCAGATGCCCTCGATCCTTATCTTTTCGTTGATCACTACTGCCGGCACACAACCCAGCTTGTATTCCTCAAACTTGGCCATCGCTTCCTGGCCAACAAGTTTTGTGACTTCAAGCTTAACCCTGTATCTTTTTTCATATTCATCCGCTAGTTTAAGGATGGCGACACAGCCTGG
>JAWOBD010000090.1:0-3565 GCA_046498175.1 Dehalococcoidales bacterium
ACCGCAAGCCAGGTTTCTTGAACAAATTGGAGGTCGCATACGACAATCACGTGGCTGATTTCGCTCGCTGGCTTATTGATACAGCAGGGGATAAACCAGTCTATCTGCTGGCCTGGACAACTACACCCTGGACACTCCCAGGCAATACCGCCCTCGCAATAGCAGAGGATGCGGAATACTCTCTTATTGACTATAACGGCGAATTCCTTATCCTTGCTACAGCACGCCTGGAGCCATTGGGTCTCGGTGAAATCCCCGTCGTCACAAAAATAAGGGGAGCATCCCTGATAGCCCTGAGATATCGTCCACTTTACAATCCGAACGATTTCGATGTTCCCGTTGAATCAATGTCTCTGCCAGATAAGGAGGGGAAACCCTCGGCTGTTTCCTGTAAGGAGGACGGAGTTATCAACTACCCGGTCATTGGTACGGATTTCGTCTCCATGGATGAGGGTACCGGTATAGTTCATGTTGCGCCCGCATACGGTGAAGTCGACTACCAGGCGGGGCAGGAAAATTCCCTGGACTTTGTGCACCCGGTAACCCTTGATGGGAAGATAGGGGGTAACTACAGCTTCGCAGGCAAGTTCGTCAAAGATGCCGACCCTCTTATTATGGAAGAGCTGAATAACCGTGGTTTGCTGTTTCGCAGCGAATCCATACTACACACCTATCCCTTTTGCTGGCGTTGTGAATCTCCTCTTCTCTACTATGCCAAGCAGACATGGTATGTACGTACCACCGCGGTAAAGGAACAGCTCATCGAAGGTAATCAGCAGATAAACTGGTACCCCGAGCACATCAAGTATGGCCGATTCGGAGACTGGCTCCAGAACAATATCGACTGGGCTTTTTCCCGTGAACGTTACTGGGGTACACCACTGCCGGTGTGGTGCTGTAAGTCATGCGGCAGCTGTGAGTGTATCGGCGGCATTGAAGATTTGAAGGAGAAACCCGCAGTAATCGGGGTCAGCGAATCTTTGGACCTGCACCGTCCATTCGTCGATGAAATAACCTTTAGCTGCGATCAGTGCGGCGGCCAGATGGAAAGGAGACCAGAAGTAATTGATTGCTGGTTTGATTCCGGCGCCATGCCGATTGCCCAGTGGCACTACCCTTTCGAAAACGAAACCCTCCTACAGGATGGCCGCTTCCCCGCCGACTATATATGTGAGGCGGTTGACCAGACCCGGGGATGGTTTTATAGCCTTCACGCCATTGCTACCCTTCTGTTTGGTAAACCCAGTTTTAGAAATGTCATCTGCCTGGGCCATATCCTGGACGAGAAGGGAGAAAAGATGAGCAAGGCCAGAGGGAATGTGGTGGAACCAATGTCAATAGTAGACAAATATGGCGCTGACGCACTGCGATGGTACTGTCTAACTACCTCACCACCAGGCAACGTACGCCGTTTCTCCGAAAAGCTGGTATCCGAGATTAATCGGCGTTTTTTGCTCACCCTATGGAACGTATATTCTTTCTTCGTTACCTATGCCAATATCGATCACTTCGACCCCAGATATGAGGTATGGGCCGATCCTCCGGCACTGGATAGGTGGATTCTATCCGAGCTTAACCAGCTCGTATTGGACGTAGAAAAGTCGCTGGAAATTTATAATCCCACCGATGCAGGCCGAAAAATAGAGATATTCGTCGATGGCCTTTCCAACTGGTACGTACGTCGCAGTCGCCGACGATTCTGGAAAAGTGAGAACGACACGGATAAACTGTCTGCCTACCAAACGCTATATCTTTGCCTAGTCACAATATCCAAGATTCTTGCTCCGTTCACACCATTTCTGGCCGAGGAACTATACCATAACCTCGTTAGTACCTTTTTCCCAGAATCTCCTGCAAGCGTCCACCTTAACGATTTTCCCACCGCCAACGTTAAACTCATCGATAAAAGGCTATCAGAAGATATTCGCCTGGCAATGAAGCTATCCAGCATGGGGCGTGCTGCCCGCAACAAGGCTGGTATTAAAGTGCGCCAGCCTCTTGATGTTAACTATGTAAGCCTGGAATCGAATTCGGATAAGGAATCCCTGCAGAGGATTGGGGCATCCGTAATGGAGGAACTTAACATAAAGGGTCTTCAAATTATAGATGATATCTCCCGTCTCGATGAAACCCATATCACCATTACGGAAGGGGAGTTATCCATCGCTGTTCCTACCACAATATCCGATGAACTTATCAATGAAGGACTGGCACGTGAGATAGTGCACCGTATTCAAACGATACGCCGTTCTGCCGGATTCGATATTGCGGACCACATCATTACCTTCTTTGAGGGAGCAGACGATATTCGCAGGGTAATGAGTGATTTTACGGGCTATATCCGCCAGGAAACACTTTCCAATACAATAATAGAAGGCATTCCTTCGGATGTGGCTATTACCGAAAGCTACCGGATTGGTACGCACCAGATTACGATCGGCGTTAAAAGGTCTACTTAGGCCGGTGGCGGAACCTCGTCAAGAGTAGCCTCTACCGTATGTTCGCTATCATTACGCCAGTAGACAATGGATATTTCCTGTCCGATCTGACAGGAATGAATTTTCTGTATCAGTTGCCTGGCGCCGGTTATTTCCGCGCCATCTATACTCACGATAACATCACCTTCTGCAATGCCCGCCACAGCAGCAGGGCTGTCCGGGGCCACATAGTTCACCAGCGCACCTTTTTCTATCGAAAGCTCATTGAAAAATGCCACCACCGGATTTATGTCGGATACCCTCACACCCAGGTAGCTGCGTAACACGTAGCCCCTGGTTATCAACTGGTCGATAATATCCTGTGCGCTATTTATGCTTATAGCATAACCAAAGCCTTCTACACCCACCTGAGCAATTTTGGCGCTGGTGATACCGATTACCTCTCCCGCCATATTGACCAGAGGGCCACCACTGTTGCCGGGATTGATAGCGGCATCTGTCCTGATAAGATCATCCAGGGTTTGCACCTCGGAAACCGGCAGTGTAACATCAAGCTGACTGACCCATCCTCCGGTCATGCTTACTCCCTCCCCGAGCGCATTACCTATAGCGGCAACCGGTTCACCAAGTTGCAATACTGATGAATCACCGATGCGGGCTGCAGGCAATCCTTCGGTATTTATGGTAACTACGGCCAGGTCCGTAATCGGGTCGGTTCTCACTTCCTGTGATTTGAATGTTCTGCCATCATCCAGCAGAATGGCGATATCCCTCGCACCAGCTACCACATGGTTGTTGGTGACTATAATGCCATCCGCCTCGATAATCCATCCCGATCCCTCACCCCTATCCGTCTGAATCGCCACAACAGAAGGCTTGATCTGTTCTACTACCTCGACAAAATCGGGGAGGATTTCATTTTCACTGCTGTATGGTGGAGTTTCCCACTCCGGGTCAATCGGGCTTACCAATGGCGGTGTTGGTGAGGGTTCCGCTGAGGGAGTTTCCGTTTCGGGTATTTCAGCAAGCAGGTCCTGTGCCATGTCGACCATCCAATTACAGCCGCTACCGAGAAAGGCCAGAGACATCAGGAGAGAAACGGTAATAATAGATACATGCTTGAAATA
>JAWOBD010000018.1:0-5996 GCA_046498175.1 Dehalococcoidales bacterium
AGGCCGGATTCGATGATGGTGGTGCATATCAGGATGTCTATTTCGCCGCGGGCAAATTCAGTCATCACCATCTCCAGTTCATCTTCGGACATCTGACCGTGAGCAACAGCGGTTCTGGCTTCGGGAACAAGCTCCTGAATACGCTGGGCAACCACAGCGATGCTCTGCACCCGGTTGTGTACAAAGAATACCTGACCATTCCGTTCCAACTCTCTTAACACGGCTTCTCTTATCAGGCTTTCGTTGTATTCGGCAACGAATGTCTTGATGGGCAGCCGGTCTTCAGGTGGTGTTTCGATGGTACTCATGTCTCTTACTCCAACCAGTGACATGTGAAGGGTACGTGGTATGGGTGTGGCGCTCAGGGTAAGTACGTCCACTTCCTTGCGCATCTGCTTGAGGAATTCCTTGTGCTTTACGCCGAAGCGCTGCTCTTCGTCGATGATAAGGAGCCCCAGATCCCTGAAGAAAACATCTTTTTGCAGTAACCGGTGAGTCCCGATACATATATCCACGCTTCCCCTGGCCAGTTCTTCAAGAACCGTTCGTTGCTGCTTTGGGTTTTTGAACCTGCTTAGCACCTCTATTCTGACGGGGAAAGCACTCAGCCGCTGGTTGAAGGTTGAGTAGTGCTGTTGGGCAAGCACGGTGGTCGGTACCAGAACCGCCACCTGCTTCCCGTCCATAACGGCTTTGAAGGCGGCTCTGATGGCGATTTCGGTCTTGCCGTAACCCACATCCCCGCAGATCAACCGGTCCATCGGTTTGGGACGTTTCATGTCGTCCTTTACCTGCTGCTGAACCCGGTTCTGGTCCGGGGTTTCCATATAGGGAAACGAGGATTCGAATTCCTGCTGCCATACATTATCGGCAGAGAAGGAAAAACCATCGACGACCCCACGCGCAGCATAGAGCGATACCAGCTCTTCGGCGACTTCTTCTGCTGCCCTGCGTGCCTTCTGTTTGGTTCGAGACCATTCCGGGGTCCCCAGCCTGCTTGGTGAGGGCGGATTTTCACCGCTACCGACATAGCGACTTATGCGGTGTATCTGGTCAGTGGGAACATAGAGCCTGTCGCCGGACGCATACTCCAGCACCAGGTATTCCCTCTCGGTACCGTAGCTCTCCATTCTGGTGACGCCGTTAAAAAGGGCAATACCGTGTTCGATATGCACTACATAGTCTCCAGGGTTCAGGTCGTTGAGCTGGGTCCGGCTAGATACCGGCCTCTGCTTGCTGAGACGTCGCTCCTTGGTAAAACCGAAGAGCTCGTAATCGGTAAAGATATGGTTGTGACCATTCATTGTCCAGCCCTGAGGGAGCAACCCCTGGACCAGAGTGATCGAACCATGAGAGGGAATATCCCTGATTTCGTTCAGAGGGGGAGCGATAATACCTGCTTCTGACAGTATTTCCGAAAGACGGTTTGCCTGATGGCTGACCACGATTATACGATGTCCCTCCTGCTTCAGCCTTGCCGTTTCTTCGGTAAAGGTGGGTATTCTTCCGGAAAATACGGGGGCGGGTTTGAATTCCAGGCTGAGCGATTTATTGCTATCTGGTTCTTCCCAGGCAATAAAGTGCAGGCATTGCTTCTGGTCCATTCTTGCCTCTACCTCTCCCCATTTGAAGTAGGGTGTGGGAAAGCCGGGGGGTAACTCATCTCTTGCCGTCCTTTCGCTGCGTATCCCGCCTGCTCTGGTATCAAAATCCGCTGCCGAAAGCGCCAGCCGGCGGGGTTCGAGCAGAATTAAAAGTGTATTTTGGGGCAGATAGCTCAGGAAGCTGTCCCAGTTGAAAAACGGTGCGAAGAAAGTGCTGTCGTCGGTTACCTCACCGTTGAGCAGCTCGGCGAGCCCCTTTCCCATCTGAGTACCCTGTATTACAGGGTGACTATTCCGGCTAATGCTGCCTATAATCCGTGCTATTTCCTCTTTGCTGTTCAAGAGGGGGGATATCAATTCTGTGGCCGGCGCAATGGCTATATCCTGCACCTGGTCAAGAGAGCGCTGGCTGGCCGGGTCAAAGAGCCGGATACTTTCAATGATGTCGCCGGTGAACTCCACTCTGGTCGGCATCTCATTGGAAGGAGAATAGATGTCTATTATGCCTCCCCGGCGGCTGATAGAGCCGGGTAATTCCACCGTATGCTCCAGACGGTAACCTATCTTCTGCCATTGTCTTATCAGGTCGAGCGGGGCGATGCTGTTGCCCACCCTTATCCTGTGGCAGCTGGTGGAGAAATCACGGTAAGGAGTTACCTTCTGCATCACGGCCGGCACAGATGTAACGACAAGTGGTGGATACCCATTGTCCGCTCTGGCGGACAGAGTTGAGAGCACCCTGATCCTTTCCATTTCGGTGGTAGTATCGGAAACCACATTCTGATAGGGCAGGTTATCCGGTTCGGGGAAAAGCATCGGCTGTGTAAGACCACGGGTCCAGGTGGTGAGTGTTTCGTGGATTTTTTTGCCCTCTTCTGAGTGTGCCGTAACTGTCAGGAGCGGTCTCTTCAGGCTGTTGTAAAGTGAAGCTATCACGTAGCTTCGGGCGGCATCGAGCACTACGACCTGCATACTATTGCGTTGTTTTGCTAGGTATTTGACAAGCTCGCGATAGGTTGGTATATCATTGGTCAGGCTTAAAAGATTTGCTATCCCCGATGGCATTTCTCACTCCAAATTTCACTGATGCTCGAGTAAACCTGTTATTCTTTCCCGAAAAATTTTACCATAGGAGTGAATAACTGGTATATCGAGCTTGACACCAGGAATATGGGCTTGATACAATTATAAGTCCCTTTTGGAGAAGTAATATGTATGCAGTTGTAGAAACTGGTGGTAAGCAGTATAAGGTGAGACCGGGCCAGATACTGGATGTCGATAGGCTGAATGTTGAGGAAGGGGATACCGTTAATCTGGACAGGGTACTGCTTTGTGCCGATGATAGCAACAACGTAGTTGTAGGTAACCCCACTGTGAATGGTGCAAGGGTATCGGCCACTTCACGGGGTAACTACAAAGACAAAAAGGTTATTGTATTCAAGTACAAGCCCAAAGTAAGGTACAGCAAGAAAACGGGTCACCGGCAGAATTATACCAGGCTGGCAATAGATAGTATAGATATGCCGGTGACGAAGTAGTTTTAAAGTTAGAGGTAAGGGCAAGTGGCACATAAAAAGGGAGGCGGGTCTACCCGTAATGGCCGGGACAGTAACTCCAAGCGGCTTGGGGTAAAGAGGTATGCTGAGCAGGTAGTAAATGCCGGCACCATTCTGGTACGCCAGCGCGGCACACGTATTCACCCGGGCAATAACGTTGGTGTGGGCAGGGATTATACCCTGTTTGCGCTGGTTGATGGCGTGGTAAAATACGAGCCAGCTGGTAAAAACAGAAGGAAGGCAAGCGTTTACGCGGTTTGAGGAAATGAAGAAAAAGATTCATCCCAAGTATTATGATGATGCCCAGGTGATATGCGCCTGTGGCAATATCTTTGTGACGGGCTCAACCAGAAAGGAACTCAGGGTTGAGGTGTGCAGTAAATGCCACCCGTTTTTCACCGGTGAAAGAAAAATGATGGATACTGCCGGACAGGTGGAGAGATTCAAGCGACGTTACAAAATGGAGAGCTAATTTTCGGGATTAATTTTGCATTACCGGGAGTAGCTTCTATAAAGCTACTCCTTTCTTATTTATTGAGGGGATATTTATCGTGAAAGCATTTAATTACGGTGGTCAGGCGGTTATTGAGGGAGTGATGATGCGTGGTCAGAGGGCGGTGGTAACCGCCGTACGCCGCCCTGGAGGGGGTATAGCTATGGATGCCAGGCCCCTTGCGGCTCTTTTTAATGGTAGGGCGAGGCGGATACCATTAATTCGTGGCATTCTGGTCCTTATAGAAACGATGGTGCTGGGCATCAAGTCCCTTGTATTCTCGGCTGAGGTATCTACGGAAGAGGAAGAGGAGCAGCTATCCAGCCGTGCCACCGGGGGCATAGTGGCCGGTTCGATAGCGTTCGCTGTGGCCCTGTTTTTCGTGGCACCGCTTTTCCTGACCCGGACGCTGGATAGCTACATTGGTTCCTCAATAGTATTTCATCTTGTTGAGGGTTTTATTCGCCTGGCTATCTTCCTGGCATACCTCAAGATACTGGCCCTGGTGCCGGGACTGGGAAGGCTATTTGCCTATCATGGTGCTGAGCATAAAGCGGTGAACGCATATGAGAATGGTGTTCCTCTGGAGGTTGAATCCGTAAGGCAGTTCAGTACAGCGCATACCCGTTGCGGTACCAGCTTTCTGTTCGTGGTTATGATTGTTGCCATTATTGTTTTCGCCTTTATTGGAAGGCCTTCGTTGTGGGTAATGATAGTATCACGGATTGCGCTGGTGCCGGTTATTGCCGGGCTTGGTTATGAGATTACCCAGTTCGGTGCCAGGCATACCAGCAGTAGATTCATAAGGGCATTTCTGTCGCCGGGACTCTGGCTACAGAGGTTGACTACCAGAGAACCGGACGATGCTCAGCTTGAAGTGGGCATAGCCGCTCTTAGAAAGGCAGTTGAAATCGACAGGCTTGAGGAAGTAGATGCGGTTTCGTAGCGGTGTTGTAAACCCGGGAAGTTATTTACCATCAAGCTGCTGGAAGAAGCAGGTCCTGTTTCCGGTATGGCATACTGGACCGACCGGTCTTCCCTTGACCAGAATGGTATCGCTATCGCAGTCCTTCCATACCGAAACCACCCTGATATAATTGCCCGAGGTCTCTCCCTTGTGCCAGAGTTTTTGGCGGCTGCGGCTGTAGAACCAGGCATCGCCGCTGGATAGAGTCAGGTCAAGGGCCTCCTCGTTCATATAGGCAAGCATCAGCACCTCGCCGCTGCCCTCGTCCTGTACTATGGCCGGAACAAGGCCCCTCTCGTTCAACTTAAGTTTGGCTGTCAATGTATTCCCCTGTCTTTCTAATCTGTATTTCCCCTTACTGGTGGCATTCCAAATAATTGTTATCGTGGATTATTCAGTGCCATCCGGAGGATTACTGCCCCAAATGGCTGGTAGCAGCCAGAGCGTGCTTCAGGTCGATGTCTTTGGTATATAGCGCCTTTCCGATGATGACACCCTCGACGCCGAGTTGTTTCAACATCCGTATGTGGTTCAAGGAGGAAATCCCTCCTGCAGCGATAATTGGCATCCCCACTTCGTTGACCAGTTCGCTGATGGCACTGAAGTTCGGTTCGGTAAGGGTCCCGTCACGGCTGATGTCGGTATGTATGAAACGCCTTACCCCGAGGTTGACCATCGACTTGGCGAAAATGAGTGTATCGAGTTCGGTATCCTGCTGCCAGCCGTGTATGGCGATATGGCCCTCGCGTGTATCGATACCGACCACGATGGAATCGCTGAAGCTGCGGCAGGCTTCTTGAACCAGTGCCGGTTCTTCTACCGCAGACGTGCCCAGTACAACCCGTTCCACCCCGTTTTTGAGAAGCTGCTCGATGACTTCCAGGCTGCGAATGCCTCCTCCTACCTGGGTTGGTACCAGCAGGGCACTGGCTATTTCGTTGATAACATCTAGATTGCGGAGTTTGCCTGCGGCAGCACCGTCGAGGTCGACGATGTGTATCCGGGGTGCTCCCACGGACTGCCATTCCAGGGCGACCTGTACCGGGTCGTTGTCCAACACCGTTTCCTGTGCGTAATCGCCCTGGTAGAGACGTACACACCTGCCTTTTCTAAGGTCTATTGCCGGAATTATCTCTATTGCTGTTCTCTCCTTGCCGTTACAATTATCGATTTTCTGTATCGGCTATTATCATAACACAGAAATGCTCCCGTGTTGAAGCGGGGGGTCTCCTAAGGCTATCTTGACATCGTCACCGGGTATTGCTAGACTGACAATACTCATTTTTATGTGGGGTAAAAGGAGGTATAACAATGAAGGTTACCCTGAGCGTAATTAAGGCGGATATTGGTGGTTACGTCGGGCATTCCGAGTCTCA
>JAWOBD010000023.1:0-5029 GCA_046498175.1 Dehalococcoidales bacterium
CCATCGTCTAGAGGCCTAGGACACCGGCCTTTCAAGCCGGCAACAGGGATTCGAATTCCCTTGGGGGCACCAGCGAGAGCCATGAACAAACAGGTGTTTCATACCGGGGAGCTCCGAATCCCAAAGATCCCTAATCCCAGGCGATAATATTTAGCTATCCTCTACACCCCGGGCCAGGTACCAGCAGATGCAGCAAGCGGCTCCATCATGCGGGGGCAATCGAGGCTGAAGCCAGTCTCACCCTCAACAAGCTACAAGCCACCATTGAGAATTCCACCTACCGGATGGAATACGTCCTGAAAGTGAACTGCTACCTGGCCAGCATGGACAATTTTACCAATTTAAACAGGGTATATGCCGAATACTTTCCCTTTTCCCCACCGGCGCGAACCGCCATCCAGGCCAGAAGACTCCCCGCCGGTGTCAGGGTGGAGATATACGCCATAGCCAGCCGAAATCGCTGAATGCCACAGGCTGCTATAATTCGCTCCCCCTTGAGGGCAGTGATATTTCAGTTACTTCCCCACCGCCGAGGCAGTAGAAACGCGTTATTTCGGAGGTATTCCCGGTATCCATCTTAGCCAGTACTTCCTCTACAGCCTTCGCTTCCACCACCCGGTCGGCCCCGGTATTAACCACCAGCCATTTATGCCTTAAGCCAGCCTTTTTGAGCTGCTCGTTGGCTTCCCTTACCAGGCGCTCGAGCTCATCGGCCTCGGATCCTTCGGGACCAAGAGCGATAAACCCTCTATTTTCAACGGGTGTAGCAGTGACGGCGCTACCGCTGTAATCAGTTTTCTCCAGCCGGCAGTGGTAATTCACCGGCAAGGCGAAGGACAGCTTGCCGGTTATCAGGGTGGTAAGGTCCCGCTTTTCCTCAAGTCGTAACGTCGGTGCCTTATCATAGATGACGGAGGCCATCATGTTGCGAAACTCGTGTATCCTGTTCCACTGGAGCCTGTCCTTCTTCCTGGGAAAGCTATAGTCGGCAGGTATCTCCAAATCCAGTTTAAAGGTGCCGCTTAGTTTCCCAGCCATGCTATCTTCCAGTTCGCTCAGGATGACCCTGACGATATCCGCCGCATCCCCAGGCGCCCCTACGCTGAGCCTTTTCACGACCACGGCGACCTCGTCACCGGAATCGGCATAACTGCATACCCAATCCCAGACGGGCTGATCACCTGCATCCGGGTATATCTCCGAAGTCCTGCCCCTTATTCTTACCCCGTATTTACTGTTGTGATAATCGAGGATATCCTGTATCTGTTCTCTTTCCCGGTCATCCATTGACTGCCTCCACCGCTGGCAACAATATTGAAGCTCGTCATTTAATATAACATAAATACGCCCGTTTTGAACTTTCCGGTTAGCTTTCACGCCGGCTCAAAGTAGTACCATCGGTCGAGCTAACCTTTTGTTAAAAACAGCGTTATAAATATTGAGGGTTGATGAAAAGGAAGAAGGGGTATTATGAGATCAGCAAGAACCATAGGTTGCAGAGAAAATAATGTCAGATACGGTGAAGACACAGCCGCACGGCCAGTAAAGTATATCTTCGGCGTGGACAGGACAAGCAATACCCCTTATATCACCACGGCATACCATGAAGACGTGGCTACCGACAGCATCAAGGTTAAGCCAAAGCCATCCCGACTTTTCGGGTATGTAGATATAGATTAGCGACTGCTCTGTCGGATATCATACCTCGGAAAAAACCCGCTTGCTCTAGCAGTGTTAGTGCCCATCCTCGACACCATTTCATTCAATTTCACCTCGCCAGCGAAGCCGTTTAATCCTTTCCCTTGAGCTGTCGCCCCCTTTCTTCACGCAGGCACTGTCGGGCGGCGGTACACCTGTCGATGCAGGATGGTGCTTTCTCCTGCTATACCTTTTCACCGCACTACACCGGCACCTCACCATAACCTCGTCCGAGAAGATTTCCCCAAGGTTTTTCCGGATATATCACGTCCCCTCGTGGCAAACTGCGGCACTGGTATGGGCTCCTTTACAAATTATAACAAGCCCAAGGAGTGAGCTACAGCGCAGAACCTTAACCCAGAAACTGGTCCGGAGAGGCTCAATAGAATCCTGAACGAGTGCAATATCAAACCCTCTTTTCCACGGGTACTGCCTCCAGGATAGAGAGGAACCAGCGCCCGTCCCGCTGTATCCTCTTCGAGCGGATTACGTCAAGCCGTTTTTTAAAGATGGGGCCATCCACGACCAGGGTATGGTACTCGCCAGCCTCGCCACAGGGGGTAACATCTTTGCTCCCGCTGAGCGTATCCACATAGTCGATGAACTCACGGTCCAATCTGTGCCCCAGCCATTCCCGGCCGAACAGTTCCGCTCTGGCAGTTACCACGATGGCGTTAAAGCCAAGACCGATAAATTCCTCCATTATCTCCATCTGCTTCCTACCCCAGAGGGGGAGATAGGGGGTAACAGCCACATCACCACAAACCCGCTCAATCCAATGGCGATGCTCGTCAAGGTCGATATCGCCGAAGACGCCGCCGGTGATACCCTCTTCCCTGAAAGAGCGGAGCATCTTTTTGAATTCCTTCTCGTAGCTATTTCGCCGCGCCCGCTGCTGGACAAGCGGGATTCCTATAGCCTCCGCCTGCGCTTCAAGTACCTGCGGGGACAGGCCATGACTGTAGGAACGCCTGCCACCACCGGAGACCATATTGGCGAGGTATCGGACGTCCATCCCCTGCTCCAGAGCGCGGTAACAGGCAAAACAGCAGTCCTTGCCACCACTCCAGGAAGTAAATACGGATTCCATAGTAACCTCCTCCAGACATTAGCTTCATAGCAAAACCCCCGCCTGTATCAATAAAGGGGGTAACTTCTATACGGGCAGATTTAACAATCCTTCATTCATTAATCTCTTTACCACCGCAAGCAGCCTCCGGCACTGCGGAATCTTGAGCGCAGCGATACGTACATACCGGGGCAGACCGAAGGATGCACAGTCACGGACAACTATGCCCTCCTTGAGAAGCTGAAGGCGGAAGCGCCCGGCATCGCCAACCCTGACCAGGAAGAAGTTGGTACTCGAAGGCAGTACGGTATATCCCAGCCGGCTGAAGCCCTCCATCAGAAGATGCTTTGCCTCTCTTATCTTTTTCTCACAATTTCTCAGGTACTCGCCGTCCTCAAGTGCAACAACCCCGGCCCGCTGGGCTATGGCGTTGACATTCCAGGGGGGACAAACCCTCCGCAGGTCGGTTATCACCTCTTCATTCGCCAGAGCGTAGCCCAGCCTCAGGCCGGCCAGGGCATAGTCCTTGGTCATCGAACGAATAATCACCACATTGCCCCGTGACAGCAGTTCCTCGGAGTCCCACCTGCCCTCGGTAAAGGCGGTATAGGACTCATCCAGCACTACCAGGCTCCGTGGAGAGGCTTCCAGGATATGCTCCACCTGCCGTCGGCCGAGATACTGTCCGGAGGGGTTAGCAGGGTTGCAGATGAAAACCCCCTTAGGGCTGTCCACTTCAATCCGGGACAGCATTTCATCGATGTCGGGCATAAAGCAATCCTCTTCCCCTCCCCACTGCTCCGTTATGGCAGCGCCACTAATGCGGCAGGCCACCTCGTACTCACCGAAGGTGGGTTTCGGGCATAGAACAGTATCTCCTCGACCGAAATAGGCGAGCGCAACCAGACGGATGATCTCCGTGGCCCCGCTCCCGGCGATGATATTTTCCACGGCGACGCCGTGCTTGTCGGCGATGGCCCACTTAAGCTCGGTGGATTCGGAATCGGGATAACGGTCGATAGCCACGGAATCAAAGATTTCTCTTACCCCGGGAGGGCAGGAATAGGGGTTGGCGCTGACGCTGAAATCAAGCACCTCATCGGGAGCAAGCCCGAGCCTATCGAGCTCGGCGCGGACAAGCCCACCGTGATGGCAGCTATCAAGAGCCTTTATCTCCGGTTTGGGTTCAATAGACAAGCAAAATCACCTCTATACCATAGCATACCAGCATCCACATAGCGGCAGCCACCCCCACCAGACCCACCACATCTCCAATTGTCCCCGGAACAGGCGGGCTGCCGTTACCCAGTCTATACTGACCGACCTTTTCCAGGCGAACTCCCATAGCTCCTGCAGCCGCCGCCATCGGCCAGCCGGCATTGGGGCTATCCGTCTGCCCGTGTTCACCGAAGGCAACACGCCAAGAACGCCGGTAATCCCTGCCGGAGAAGAACGCAGCCGCCACAACCAGCATTGCCGTAATCCGGGCCGGGATATAGTTCAAAACATCGTCCAGCCGGCTGGGAAACTTGCCCAGATATTCGTATTTTCCGTGGTATCCTATCATGCTGTCCAGAGTGTTAACGCAGCGGTAGGCAAGCGCCCCCGGTACCCCGAAGATAAGGAAGAATAAAAGCGGTGCCACAAAGCTGTCGCAGGCACTCTCGGCAGTAGATTCCACCGCAGCCGAGACGAGAAGCGGTCTGGGAAGGGAGGAAGTGTCACGGCTGACCAGTGCTTGCAGGGCCGAGCGTGCCCTGTCCAGATTCTTCTCCAATAGACCCTTGATATCGAGCGCCTGCCTGATCAGCGCCGATGCCGATACCGTGGCCTTCCGCTGGAAGGATTACCGCATCAAGTCGGGCGACCGGCAAAAGGTCATGCGGCTGGCCACGCCCGAGTTCATCCGCCGGTTCCTGATCCACGTCCTGCCCGACGGGGTCCACCGCATCCGGCATTACGGCCTGCTGGCCAGCGCGACCCGCAAGGCCAACATCACCAGGATCCGCGCCTTGCTCTGCGTCCAGCAGCATGAACAGCCCGCCACTCCAGAGCCAGAGCCCGAGATCGCCCCGCTCACCCTGCGCGAGCCATGCCCCTGCTGCGGCGGCCCCATGCGCATCATCGAGATATTCCGGCGCGGGCAGAAACCGATGTCGCGCGCCCCACCGAGGGAGCACCATTAACCGTGCCTATCCATCTTGTCTCACCCATGACCTAGATGCACCGCCCATCGCCCCCATGCATCCCTTATGATCCAGA
>JAWOBD010000045.1:0-8797 GCA_046498175.1 Dehalococcoidales bacterium
GCTTGATGCCGTCCTGGGTGGTATGACTCTCGATGTCAAACATACCGATAGCGGGGAAAAGCTGTTTATGTCCTGAATTGATAAGAAACCATGATTGGGCTAATTTTTAATCATGGTTTTTGTATTCGACATGATCCGGGGGCAAACAAGTTAATAGAATTGTTTACGTATACTATCCAGGGAGGAGGGAGCAATGGGTGTTCAGACCGTCAACATTTCCGGGGATGAGCTTGTAGAAAAAGTAAAGGAAGTGGTAGAGGATGGTAATGTCAGGAGGGTTTCCCTTTTGCATGAGGGTAAGCGGGTTATAGATATTCCGCTTCTCATGGTCGGGGATCCCGCCAGCCCTGCTGCCGTCCTGGCCACACCGGTTATCGCCTCTATAGGCGCTTTCGGCGCCGTGGTTCCGGAATGCACCCTTGAAATCGAAAGGACGGAATAAATATCCTGCGGGTTATACCGTTTTACCCCTTTTATCCGATATCGTATCGGGGATTGTTATGGGCAAGATCAGGAGAAAACCCACCCATATTTATAAGCGTGATGGCAGACTGGTTCCCCTCCGAAGTGGGTTAATTGAAACAGCTATAAAGAAGGCTCTCAGAGCTACAAACACGGGTGACGGTGTGCTCGCCGCCGATCTCTGTGACCGTGTGGTAAAAAATATCGGGGAGAGATTCATCGGTAGCATACCCGGGGTTGAAGATGTTCAGGACATAGTGGAAGAGGTATTGATGGCCGGGGGTTACCGCGATGCGGCCAGGGCCTATATCCTGTATCGCAAAAAGCGCTCCAATATAAGAAGCATCAAGAAATTTAGCGGGGTAGAGGATGACCTTAAACTCAGTGTCAATGCGACCAGGGTGATGGAACGGAGGTATTTGCAAAGGGATGAATACGGCAATGTCGTCGAAACCCCCGGCGGACTTTTCCGCAGGGTAGCCGATGCCGTATCTCGCGTGGAGACCAAATTTGACCCCTCAGCAAATATTGCCCAAATAAGTGACGAATTCTATAACCTGATGGCGGGACTTGAGTTTCTCCCCAATTCTCCCACGCTGATGAATGCTGGCACAGAACTGGGGCAGCTTTCGGCTTGCTTTGTCCTGCCGATTGAAGACTCGGTTGGCAGCATCTTTGATGCCCTTAAAAACACGGCAATTATTCACCAGTCGGGAGGAGGAACGGGGTTTTCTTTCCGCCGTATACGACCGAAAGGAGATATGGTTCGCTCCACAAAGGGTATCGCTTCCGGTCCGGTGTCCTTTATGGAGATATTCGATACTGCCACTGGGGTAATGAAACAGGGGGGGCGGAGGCGTGGGGCCAATATGGGTATATTAAATGTGGAACACCCCGATATATATGAATTCATTGCGGCCAAAAGCAAAGAGGGAGCTTTCCGTAACTTCAATATTTCGGTGGCGGTAACCGATAGCTTTATGGAGGCTGTCAGGAAGGGCAGGAACTGGAAGCTTGTCAATCCGAGGAGCGGGGCTCAAACAAGCGTGGTTAAGGCGAGGGAAGTATTCGATATGATCGTCAATAATGCCTGGAATTCGGGCGAACCGGGGATGATCTTTATCGATAGTATTAACCGCTTTAATCCGACGCCCCAACTGGGCTCGATAGAGGCGACCAATCCCTGCGGGGAAATACCGCTCCTGCCCTACGAAAGCTGCAATCTGGGCTCCATCAATCTTTCCAGAATGGTATCCGGAGGAAGAATCGATTGGGAAAGGTTGGGCAGGGTAACCGATATTGCGGTGAGATTTCTTGATGACGTCATTGAGGCAAACAACTTTCCGCTGCCTGATATAGAGCGTATGACGAAGGGCAATCGAAAAATCGGTCTGGGGGTTATGGGCTTTGCCGACGTTCTGGCTGAATTGGAAATCCCGTATGACTCAGGGGAGGGGTTGGAGGTGGCGGAGAAAATTGCCGTATTTATATTGGAAAGGGCAGCCGAAGCCTCGAACAAACTGGCCAGAGAAAGGGGCAAATTCCCCAACTTCAAGGGAAGTATCCATCAAAATGCGGCGCCAGAGGGGATTAGAAATGCATCACTGGTGTCTATAGCTCCTACGGGCACTATAAGTATTATCGCGGACTGCTCAAGCGGTATCGAACCCATTTTCGCTCTGGCATATGTGAGAAATGCAATGGAAGGAAACAGCCTTATCGAGATAAACCGGGTTTTCGAGCGGAAGGCACGTGAGTACGGTTTCTATTCGCATGAATTGATAGAGAAAGCATCGCGGAAGGGTACGATAAGGGAGGTAGACGGAATACCACAGAGATTAAAGAGAATATTTGCTACCGATTATGATATAAAACCGGAATGGCATGTCAGGATGCAGGCAGCGTTCCAGAAGTATACCGATAACTCCGTAGCCAAAACGGTGAATCTGCCGGAAGAAGCTACAGTTGATGATATCCGCAAAGTATACCGGCTGGCCCACTCCCTCGGATGTAAGGGAATAACGGTATACCGCTACGGGAGTCGCAGAGAGCAGGTATTATACCGGGGAAGGCATATTTTGAGGAGCATAGAGGCAAATCGCTATGTGACCACCGATATGGAATATGGAGGCGGCTGTATTAGCGGGAATTGTTCGCTATGATAGGCTTGAGAGCTACCGCTACGGACCTCATTGATGTAATATCAGTCTGGTGAGTAAGAAAAGAAAAGTATTTTTAAAACCGCATATGGAGGTAAACGAAGATGTTCGACAAAATACTGGTTTGTCTTGATGGTTCCAAATTAGCGGAGCAGATATTGCCCTTTGCCATCCAGGAAGCTATCAGGTTTGAAAGTAGGCTTGTATTGCTGCGGGTGGCAGCCCCTATGCCTGCGGCCTCGGCAAATTACGGGGTTGCTTCTGAGGAAATGGTCAAAATGAAATCGCAAAACCATAAGGAGGCTGTTACCTATCTGGAGCGTATAGCTGAGGAAATACAGGCTGAGAGAAATGTTGAAATAGAGTATAGCGTCAAAGTGGGGCTGGCTGCCGAGACCATTGTCGAGTTCGCCGAGCAGAATCGGGTGGGTCTTATCGCTATTGCCACTCATGGAGAGGGTGGCATAAAAAGGCTTGTCTTTGGAAGCGTTGCCGATTATGTATTGAGAAATGCCAATCTACCGATGCTGGTTATTAAGCCGGTTTAAATGTTGCTTCGAGATGCTGTACGTAGTATAAAATCCAGTGACCGGAGGTATACTATATGCCGGAACTACCCGATGTGGAGGTAATGCGACGGTACATGGAGCAAACGTCACTGTACCAGCGCATCTCGGAAGCGGTTACGTATAATGAGAGCGTCCTGGAAAATTTATCGGCGGAGCGCTTGAATGGAGCAGTGGAGGGAAAGCAGTTTGAGCGGACAGTCCGTCACGGTAAATACCTTTTTGCGGGTACGAATAACAGCTTCTGGATAGTTTTTCATTTCGGCATGACCGGATACCTGGACTATCATAGGGGAGAGGAAAAGGCTCACCGGCATACGCGGGTTGAATTCTTTTTTCAAAACGGTCAGGGCCTGTCCTTCATCCTGCAGCGAAAACTGGGCGGGCTATGGATTACGGGGAGTGTAGCGGAATTCGTAGAGAAACAGGGATTGGGGCCGGATGCCCTTAATGATAATCTGGGCCCGGACGAACTCAAGGGTGCGGCCAAAAACGGCAGAAGCAGTATCAAGTCCTTTCTTATGAACCAGCAGCTAATAGCCGGCATTGGAAACATATATTCTGACGAGATACTGTTTCAGGCAGGTATACTCCCTCGGGCCATGGCCAAAGATATATCCAGTGGAAGCTGGGAGAAGCTTGCAACCAAAATTAAAGAGGTACTCACAACGGCTATCGAAAGGGGCGCAGACCCCGGGGAAATGCCCGGCTCTTATCTGCTGCCTCATCGCAGGGAAGGCGGTGTATGCCCTCGATGTAAAGGCGGGATAAGCATTGCCAAAATATCTGGCCGCACGGCATATTTCTGTGCCGAGTGTCAGAGCTGACCACTTGATTATGGGAAAGGAGGATTAAATGACGAGAAAGGCGCAATATATACGTTGGTACAAAGACCTGGGGGCTGACGATGTAGATGATGTTGGCGGCAAGAATGCCTCTCTTGGTGAGATGATCGGGAATCTGAGGGATAAGGGTATTCAGGTCCCCTATGGCTTTGCCACAACCGCAAGAGCCTACCAGGCATTTCTTGACCAGCAGGATGGCTTGAGGAAGAGAATCGAGAAATTATTGGAGGAACTTGATAACGACAGCCACCATGTACGCAAGATAGGGGATAACATAAGAAAACTCATTCTGGATGCAGATTTCCCCAGCGAAGTGGCGCAGGCTATCACGGATGGATACCAGCAGCTTTGCGAGTTGTACGAAACGGAAGATGTTTCCGTAGCCGTAAGAAGCAGTGCCACCGCTGAGGACCTGCCCGAAGCGAGCTTTGCCGGTCAGCAGGAGACTTTCCTGAACGTCGTCGGTAAGAAGTATGTCCTTGATGCCTGCAAGAGGTGTTATGCTTCCCTGTTCACGGACCGTGCCATAAGCTACCGTCGGGAAAAGGGGTTCGACCATATGAAGGTGGCCCTGTCTGCCGGTGTACAGAAAATGGTGCGCTCGGATACGGCCAGTGCTGGAGTGATGTTCTCCCTGGATCCGGAAAACGGGTTCAGGGAGGTCGTGGTAATAGACTCCTCCTGGGGCTTGGGCGAAAGTGTGGTTGGGGGGCTGGTTAACCCCGACGAGTTCTCGGTTTTTAAACCGTTGCTCAAGAAGGAGGGTACGGTTCCTATCATTGGCAAAAACCTCGGCGAAAAGGAGAAGAAAGTCATATATGCCGGAGGTGGGACCCAGGCTACGAAGAGAATCGATACATCAAAAAAGGAGAGACGCTCGTTTTCTCTGAGCGATGAAGAAGCAATCAAACTTGCCAGATGGGCCATGGTTATCGAGGATCACTATAGCAAGCCCATGGATATAGAGTGGGCCAAGGATGGGGAAACTGGAGAATTGTTCATTGTACAGGCTCGTCCGGAGACAGTGCATTCCCAGAAAGAACCCACTGCTCTGAAGACATTCCGTCTGAAGGAAAAGGGAGAGCGTGTACTTACGGGATTGAGCATAGGTCAGGCAATTGCGGTCGGCGAGGCTCAGGTGATAAAAAGGACGGACAAAATTGAGAAATTCAAGGACGGGTCGATACTGGTCACAGGTATGACCGATCCCGATTGGGTGCCGATTATGAAGCGCGCGGCTGGAATAGTTACCGATCTTGGAGGCAGAACTTCGCATGCAGCTATTGTTAGCCGGGAGCTTGGTATACCTGCGGTAGTAGGTACCGGGGAAGCCACCGAAATTCTGGATGACGGGCAGGAGATAACCATTTCCTGTGCCGAAGGTGAAGAAGGATATGTATACCGGGGGTTCCTCGATTACGATGTATCAGACGTAAGCCTTAAAAAGTTGCCCCAGATAAGCACGGGCGTCATGATAAACATTTCCAGCCCTGCGGCAGCTTTTCGCTGGTGGCGTTTACCCGCAAGCGGCATAGGACTTGCCAGGATGGAATTTATCGTCAACAATATTATCAAGATTCATCCCATGGCCCTGGTTCACTTCGACCAGCTTGAGGAAAAGAGCGTGATTGAGAAGATAGAGAAGTTGACCAAGGGTTATCAGGACAAAACGGAGTATTTCGTATACAATCTGGCACAGGGCATTGGTAAAATAGCGGCTTCCCGCTACCCGAATCCGGTGATTGTACGAATGAGTGATTTTAAGACCAATGAATATGCTAACCTTATCGGGGGAAAGAGTTTTGAACCCGAGGAGGAAAACCCCATGCTGGGTTTCCGGGGAGCGTCGCGCTATTACAGTGATCGCTACCGCGAGGGTTTTGCCCTAGAGTGTCGTGCTATCAAGCGAGTCCGCGACGAAATAGGGCTGAAGAATGTCATAGTGATGATACCGTTCTGCCGGACTCCGGAAGAAGCTGAAAAGGTGCTTGAAGTGATGGCCCGTTACGGGCTGGAAAGAGGGAAAGATGGTCTCGAGGTATATGCTATGGCTGAGGTGCCTTCAAATATTATCCTGGCGGAAGAGTTTTGTGACTACTTCGATGGTTTCTCTATCGGCTCAAACGACCTTACGCAGCTGGTGCTGGGAGTTGACCGGGATTCTGCGGAGCTATCTTACCTTTTCGATGAAAAACACAGGGCAGTAAAAGATGCCATAGCACAGCTCATTCGCTCTGCCCATAAGCGGGGGTGCAAGGTCGGTCTATGTGGTCAGGCGCCGAGCGATAACCCTGAATTCGCTGAATTTCTGGTGAAAAGCGGTATAGACTCCATCTCGGTGAACCCTGATAGCGTTCTTGATGTTATCAACCATGTTGCTATTGCTGAGCAAAAACAATAGTATGTAAACTTGGATATTTTGGTGATGTTACAAATATTATAGATAAAGCGGGAAGTGATTATGCAGCATAATAATGATTACCAAGGGTACAAGGTCGAGGTGATCATCGAGATACCGAGGGGAAGCCGTAACAAATATGAAATTGACCATACAAGCGGCAGAATAAAGCTTGATAGGGTACTCTATTCCTCTGTGCACTACCCTACCGATTACGGATATATTCCCGGCACCAAATCAGCCGATGGCGACCCCCTGGATGTGCTGGTAATCGTTGAAGAGCCCACTTTCCCGGGGTGCCATGTTGAAGTAAGGCCAATAGGGGTTCTCCATATGCACGATGAAAAGGGTACTGATGAAAAAATACTCGCGGTACCCGTTGCTGACCCGCGTTTTGAGGGAATAGACGATATTTCCGAAGTCCGCAGACACTGGCTGACCGAGATCGAGAATTTCTTTAACACCTACAAGATGCTGGAAGGTAAAGAGACCAGGATCGGAGAATGGAAAGGTGCAGAGCAGGCCAGGGAGCTAATACAGAAGTACCAGTCCATGTTCGAAAAGTAAACATGCTCAAATATTGTCCGGGGGGATTAAATATGCCGCAGGAAGAAAATGGAGAAGGGCATGCCAGCCTTGCCAGGGATATGGCACGGTTATTGAATAACCAGATATATATCACCACTGTTACCAATACGAGATACAGTCTTAAGGATAGCGAAATTGAGGCTATCAGTAACGAGCTGGATGCCTGGCTTGACCGGGTTTTTATTCTCGCTAGAAAACACGGAGCGGAGGGATTAACCGTAAACGTCGGTGGGAGTTCCCCGCCCACAGTATCAGCTACTTTTAGCTGGGATAAGAAAGGTATTTCAAGGTAATAAAGTCTGAGAGAACGGATAGCTTGGAATGGCTGTTCCGGAGGGGATCTCTTCTCAAAGCCATCGGTGCTCACTTCCCCGATTCTCTTAAGCTTGTCACCTTTATTATACTGCTTTACCCCAGATTGCCATAAGAGATTATGGGCTTGATATATGGTGGATAAAGGATGAATATAAAAAGCGCCGGCATTTTGCAAAATGCCGGCGCTTTGCTTTTCTGGTGGAGACGGGGGAGAGTCGAACTCCCCGTCCAGAAGAGGCTACCCAGGATATCCTACAGGCTTAGCCGGCTCTTTGGTCTTGCCTGACCGGCCTCTGCCGGCCGAGTTCGGTCAGGCAAGCCGATATATCTTTCACCACCCTGTATCGGCGTCGGGGCGGTGGCACCTCGACTTCTCGGCACCCGATCCCGACCCGTCGAGGTGGGGTCGGGCTGGGCGTGCAGCCTATTTAGTTAGGCGGCAAGAGCGAATTCAGGTTCGCCAGTTGTTTTTTGCCACCTGTTTTATGAGGTTGGTGGCACCTCAGCCTGCAATCCTGTAGCATACCTCCTCTGTCGAACCCGCGCGTCCCCGCTTTTTCGGTGATATCTCCAATATTCGCTATATCAGCGATATCTCTTCATAGTCCGCCCGATTTCCCTTTCCATCTGGCGCCGGGCAATAGATTCCCTCTTATCGTACATCTTCTTGCCTCGGGCGGAGGCTATCTCAAGCTTGGCAATGCTATCTTTAATATAGAGCTTGAGGGGAACCACGGTCAAGCCCTTCTCCTCTATTTTACCGGACAGAATATCAATCTCCTTGCGGTGCAGGAGAAGCTTGCGGGGCCGGGTTGGTTCATGGCTCATATAGCTACCCGCTTCATAGCGGGCGATATGGGCATTGAGTAACCAGAGCTCGCCTTTTTCCGGCTTTACATAGGAATCGCCCAGGTTTACCCTTCCGGCCCTGATTGATTTTATTTCCGTGCCGGTAAGCACGATACCGGCCTCGATACTATCCCCGATATGGTAGTTATGAAATACCTTGCGGTTGGTAACGACCGTCTTTCTTGTCACCACCCCCAATTATATCACACCCTATTCCTTGACCAGTACCAGGTGGCGCTTCCATTCCGGTCGGCTCTTGGGGAAGTCGGAGCGGAAATGTGCCCCGCGGCTCTCTTCACGTCGCAGTGCGGCTTCGGCAACCAGACGCCCGGTCAGGGCCAGGTTGTTCAGTTCGTAGGAGGGCCGGTCGGTGGGTTCGGGGAGGCATTTCTCCCAGGTAGCAAGAATGTCAAGGGCTTCGTTGAGGCTTTCGCGGTCGCGGATTATGCCGGCCCGGTCCCAGAGCAGCTCCTGGAGTGCAGATAGGTTGGCAAGGGAGACTTCATCCGGCTCCTGCCGCGGGCTCAGTGTGTAACGGTCTACAGCTTCCTCATCGTTGACCGCTGGCTCGGGCGCCGTCTCCATGGTTGTTCTCTCGATAATCCGCTGGCTGAA
>JAWOBD010000078.1:0-9967 GCA_046498175.1 Dehalococcoidales bacterium
GACGACGACACCGCCCGCACAACAATTTGCTTCGATCTGGGGGGAGATCAGTGTTATAGTTTTGGTGATCATATCATTTATTGCATTTATCGTATTATATATCACGAATAATAGTATGATATTCGTGTTTATGATCACGGTGATGATGTTTATTTCGTGGTTCATGGAATTGATAGATTTTGTTTATGTCCTATTTACTTTTATGTTTTTGATAATCTATTTAATGCTGATGTCGGGATTCGGTCAGCAGGGGGGTCGCATATGAGCGAAAAATGTTATCTGTGCGGTAAGGTTAAGTTGAGGCACCTTCTGCGATAGCAGAAAAAGCGCACCAAACACTATCAGTAGTATTCCGGCCACCTTCTTTATCAAAAAGAAGTTGATGCTGATGGCGAGTCCGGCCAGCCCAGCTCCGGCTCCCAGCCCTATAAAGACGGCACTGAAACCGGCTACAAAGGTAAGCGAATGAAGAAACACCCGGAAATTGTTTCTGCCGGCTTTCTGCTCGAGTATTTCGGGACCGGCCAGTATAGCCATGTATATGGGAACCAGCGGAAGAACACAGGGCAAAAGAAATGAACTCAGCCCGGCTATAAAAGCTGCTATTGCGGAGATATCTTGCTGCATTCGATATCTTACAACGATATTGCGGCCGACTTCAAATCAGGGGTCGTCCTATTATTACGCTAAAAATTGTGGCTTTAAAGTGTGATTTGATTTTATCAGATTAGCTTGATTTCTATTCTATATACGTATAACGGGTGGACGATTGCCTAAAGAATGATATTACCGTTCGGGAGACCACATTTCTGTGCGTGAATTTTCTCAAGACGGGATAGCCGATTCTGGAAATTGTTACTGGTGATATCACCTGCTCCCATTACCATTGCATCCTCCCTGTTGTCGGTATAGTATTTGGGGCGTATACTCAACTCTCTGAAACCGTACTTGATATAGAGCTTCTGTGCTATATCGTTGGACAATCTTACTTCCAGGATAATGTTACGTGCCGCTTGCTTTATGGCCAGCTTAAGCAGGGTTATCAGAAGCTGCTCACCTATTCCCTGGCGACGGTATTTTTCTCTGACTGCGATGTTGGTGATATGCCCTTCATCTGCCATCATCCATATTCCGGCGAATCCAACTATATGCTGCCTGTAACCAGAAGCGGATTCCCCCTTTGCGTTGGGTCTTTCTTGGTTGGAATGTTGCTGTACGGATCTCGAATTAAGGGGGTAAGTTTCATCTGCTGTAATTATATCTGGAATCTGGACGATTTCATCCCTTTTACTGGCAACAACATAGTGAGCAAGGCCTATCTCCAGTTCCCGGTTATAGTTTGCCGGTGGCCACATGGTGGGAAAGGCTTCACGGTCAATCTCGGTGACTTGCGAAATGTCTTCTCGGCGCATCCTTCTTATCAGACAGGTCAAGGCTTACTCCATTACGATAGGCTGGGTTTACGAGGTTATTGTATCACAACCGAGAATTGGCTTGGTATAGCTTTTCGGCAGATATGGCAGGATACTATCTTTTTGGGTACTTCATTCGTTATAATTTGTGCACAGGGTAATAGCCCTTAATACCGTTGAACAGGCGGGGAGTTATCAGGTGCAGGATGATGAGAGCCTCGTACGACGAGCAAAGCAGTATGACCAGGAGGCTTTTACAGAGTTGTACGACAAATATTTCGATAAGATTTACCGCTATGTAGCGGTAAAGGTTGGTGATAGGATGGAAGCAGAAGATATTACCCAGCAGGTATTTCTGAAAGCGATAAAATCCATTTCTGCATTTAAGTGGAAGGGTTTCCCTTTCTCATCCTGGTTATTCCGGATTGCACATAATCAGGTGGTTGATTATCTCAGGAAGAAGAAAAAGCAGGCTACTGTTGCTCTTGACGACAATGTCTTGACCAGTAAAGATGATCCGGAAGCCATACTGGAGCAGAAGCTAAATTTGGAGCAGTTGGCAACGGCAACAAAAAAGTTAACCAGTGCTCAGCAGGAGGTAATATCACTCCGTTTTGCTGGAGAGTTGCCTATTGCTCAGGTGGCCAAGGTTATGGGTAAAAGCGAGGGGGCGGTAAAGGCATTACAGCATAGCGCCATAGTTTCGTTGCGTAAAGCTTTTATGGGTATTGGATAGATGAACAGGAACAGGGAAATAGAATCAATACTGGAAATTTGCCTGGAGCGGCTGGGAAAAGGAGATACCATTGAGCAATGTCTGGGGAGTTTCCCGGCTCAAGCCGGGGAACTGGAGCCGGTATTGCGTATGGCGCAGTTAACCAGAGATGCGTCCTCGGTTTCTCCTTCCCCTGATTTCCGTGCCAGAGCCAGGTATGAGTTCCATTCCGTACTTCAGGAAGTCGCGCAGAGGAAAAAGCCGGCGATATTTGGATTGAAAACACGGCTGGCAACTGTAATGGTGACATTGAGCGTTGTACTGGTATTTACCTGTGGCACGGTTGTAATGGCAAGCAACAGTATGCCGGATAACCCCCTTTATGTAATAAAGCTGGCCAGTGAGGAAGCCCGGCTGGCTTTAACTCCTTCGGATGTCGATAAGGCCAGGGTGTGTGTTATGCGGGTTGACAGAAGAGTGGATGAAATCGTGTATCTTGCCGATATGGGCGATGCACAGAAGGTGGATATAGCGGCAGCGCGTTTGGATAACTGTCTGGGGAGACTGGTTGAAATAGCCGAAGCAGAGGGAGCGGATGTGGCATTGATGGAGACCGGGCCTGCGGTGGAGAAAGCTGCAGATGATTCTGCCGGGATGAGGTGGACGGTTGGTGACTATGAGATGGATGAATTGAAGGTAGTTGTGGTCTATCATGCTGCCAGTAACCAGTCAGCACTGGTACGCAAGTTGATTGATGCCCCGGAGTCGGTAAAACCGGCTCTGCATAGGGCAATATCGGCCTCTACGGAGGGCTATGGGGAAACCATCAATGCCATTGGGGAAACTGATGGCTCTTGAATATGTCTGTATCGCGGATTGTTAACCGCGATGCTTTTTGGTAATAATATAGTGCGCTGTCATATTTATAATGGAGGCAATAGATGAATAGTAAGTGGCTACTGGGGATAACTTTGATACCGCTAGTACCCTTGGTTGCCTTGACCGGTTGTGGTTCTGCTTTGCCACATGTAGGCGATATAGGTTTCGATAGTTCTTCGTCTTCTCTCGAGTTAGAGCTGCATAATCAGGAAAGCGGTATTTTGGTTACCGGCAAGGGTAGGACCATGGCGGCTCCTGATATAGCTATTGTCAGAGTTGGTATTGAGGCGCAGGAAGCGACTGTAGCGGAAGCTCAGCTTGAAGCGGTAGAGGCGATGGGTGGGGTAATGAATGCCCTGACCGATAGCGGAATGGAAGAGAAAGATATACAGACGCAGTATTTCAAAATACGTCAGGTAACCAGGTGGGATGAGGAAAGTAGCGAGAGCGTTGTTGTTGGCTATCAGGTGACCAATATGGTGAATGCCAAGATCAGGGATATTGATAATGCCGGTGCAATAGTAGATGCTGTTGCTGCTGCGGGGGGTGACCTTACCCGTATTGATAGTATCGACTTTTCTATCGATGAACCCGAAAAGTATTACGACGATGTCAGGCAAGATGCGGTTGAGGATGCCAGAGAAAAGGCAGGCCGGCTGGCTAACCTGGCCGGGGTTACCCTTGGCCAGCCTGTATATATCTCGGAGACTGCCCAATCATCGGTTCCGATCTACCGTGCGGGAGGAATAACATACGATAAGGCTATGTCAATACCTGAGACTCCTATTAGTCCGGGGGAGATGGAGATCAGCCTCTCTGTGAAGGTAAGGTACGAGATTATCGAAGAGTAATACTTGAGCCGGGAAGCAAAATGCTCTGGTATAAAGGGAACGCGCTGGTGCCCACTTTATTTTCAGGCTTCGAAATCAGAGGAGAGTAGCTTGGGGTGGTTTCCCTTTGTTGTAGGGACGTCCCAGGTGTTCGTAGGCAAGCCTGGTGGCCAGCCGTCCGCGTGGAGTCCGGTCCAGAAATCCCAGCTGTAAAAGATAGGGTTCGTAGACATCCATTATGGTATCGGCCTCTTCGCTGATTGAAGCGGCGATGGTATCCAGCCCTACCGGACCACCGTTGAACTTATCGATTATAGTGGCGAGCAGTTTGTGGTCAATTTCATCAAGACCGAGCGGATCTACCTCAAGCTTGGACAGTGCTTCTACTGCTACCGATTGTGTAATTAACCCGTCGGCCATTACTTGAGCGTAGTCACGTACTCGCTTAAGGAGCCGGTTGGCAACACGCGGAGTACCTCTGGCCCGGCAGGATATCTCTGCGGACCCTTTGTCTTCAATGTCTACCCCCAGTATTTTTGCCGACCGTTTCAGTATGGATTCAATGGAAGTGTGGTCGTAAAAATCCAACCGGTATACGGCACCAAACCGGTCTCTCAAAGGGGGACTCAGTAAAGCGAATCGTGTCGTGGCCCCGATAAGGGTAAAGTCGGGAAGATTCAACCGGAGGTTTTTGGCACCCGGGCCTTTGCCAATGATTATATCCAGGGCATAATCTTCCATGGCCGGGTAAAGCATTTCCTCTACCGTTCTATTGAGGCGGTGGACCTCGTCGATAAAAAGTATGTTCCGGCTGCGTAGATTGGTGAGTATGGCGGCGAGGTCTCCGGTGCGTTCTACCGCTGGCCCCGAGGTGATTTTTATGCTTGCACCCACCTCGCCGGCGATAATGTGGGCCAGCGTAGTTTTACCCAGCCCGGGCGGGCCATAGAGCAGTATGTGATCCAGTGACTCGTCACGGCTTCTGGCAGCAGCAATTGCTATCTTAAGGTTTTCCTTTACTTTGGTCTGACCGATGAAGTCGGTAAGTTGCCTTGGCCTCAGGCTGGTGTCGAGTGAATTATCGTCCGTGTTAGGTTTTCCTGATATGACCCGTTCGATGTTCTACCCCCCTATCCTTTGCGGCTATATTTATTATAACATATAGTTATGGGAGCGTTATTTAACTACGACTACATAGATATTATGAGTATAGAGCCAACCTGCGGTATCACAGGTTGGCTCTATACTTTGACATCCAATATGGTATAAGACTCTTACTGGACAGTGATTTCAGAGGTATCCTCTCCTTCGTCTTTGTTACCGGCCGGAAGCTCTGCGGTTTCTTTGGTTTCGTGGTGATAGGCTGGTATGAGCTTGCCAATAATGACATTTTCCTTTAGGCCACTCAGCTTATCTATCTTTCCGCCTACGGCGGCTTCGGTGAGGATTTTTGTGGTTTCCTGGAAAGATGCGGCAGCGAGCCAGCTATCTGTATTAAGTGATGAACGTGTTATTCCCATTAGACGTATTTCTGCCGTGGCCGGTTCTCCGCCATCGGCAACTATTTTCCTGTTGATATCCTCGTATTGGAACCTGTCGATAAGTTCTCCGGTAACCAGGTCGGTGTCACCGGGCTTATCAATGCGGACCTTGGTCAACATCTGCCGGGCAATAACCTCGATGTGCTTGTCGTTGATGTTGACACCCTGGGAGCGGTATACCTTCTGTACCTCATCTACCAGGTAGCGTTGGACTGCATCCTTCCCCTTGACTGTGAGGAATTCCTGTGGGTCTATGGATCCGTCGGTCAACTGGTCTCCGGCGGAAACCCTATCACCATCATTGACACGGATATGGGCTGTTGCCGGAATGGGGTATTCCCGGGATTCCATATCCTCGTATTCTATAAATAATTTCTCTCCTTCAATGTTTACCTTTCCACTGAAGCGGGCCACTATTGCCCGGTTCTCGGCTGTGAGTGACTTGCCATCCGTTGTGGCATCGTCCGTTTCCGGGGGGTGGGCCAGTGTGGTTCCGGTATGTACATGTTCTTTATCCTCAGCCAGTGTTACCCAGCCTGGGGGTATTGTATATTCATCGTATAATACCTGGGAGCTGGATACTTTAATCCTTTTCTCTTCCTCTTTATCAATTATTTCGACTACACCGTCTATTTCCGTGATTATCGCGCGTCCTTTCGGGGTCCTTGCTTCGAAAAGCTCTTCAATTCTGGGCAAGCCGGTCGTGATGTCAATTCCAACCACCCCGCCGGTGTGGAAGGTTCGCAGTGTCAACTGGGTACCAGGTTCTCCAATACTCTGGGCAGCAATTATGCCTACTGCAGTGTTGAGTTCGACCATATTGCCATGGGCAAGGTCCCAGCCGTAGCATAGACGGCATATACCCTGCCTTGACTGACACGTAAGAGGTGATCTGACTTGGATTTGCTTTATGCCGGCATCGATGGCCATCTTCGCTTTGGTCTCGTCGATTTCCTCGTTTCTTTCCACGATTGTTTCGTTGGACTGAGGGTCAACAATTCTGCTGGCGGATATACGGCCAATAACCCTTTTGGAAAGCGGTGGCAGTAAATCGTCTTCCTTCAATTCGGATATCCAGATACCGCCCGTGGTACCGCAATCTTCCTCACGGATGATTGTGTCCTGTGCCACATCAACCAGACGTCTGGTCAAATAACCGCTTTCTGATGTTCTGAGCGCGGTATCGGCCAGTCCCTTGCGGGCACCATGAGTTGAAATGAAATATTCGAGCACGCTCAGCCCTTCCCTCAGGCTCGATTTAATGGGGAAGTCAATTATCTTTCCTGAGGGGTTGGTCATCAGGCCTCGCATCCCGGCCATCTGTCTGATCTGGGAAATATTACCCTTTGCGCCCGATGTGGACATCATATAGATGCTGCCGTACCTGTCCAGTGACCTGGAGATGGAATCGGTTATCAACTCTGTGGTGTTCATCCAGATTCCGACAACGCTGTTATAACTCTCGTCCTCGGTTATTATTCCCTGGTTGTATTGCTCTTTGGCAGTTACTGTCTTGTCTTCGGCTGCTTTTATCAGTTCTCCTTTATCATCCGGTATCTTGATATCACTCATCCCGATGGTAGTTCCTGAAAGGGTAGCGTAATGGAAACCGAGATTTTTCATGGCGTCCAGGACTACTGCCAGGTCCTCATTGTTCATCAGCTTCTGGCAACTGGCGACTAAATGCTTTGTGACCGTTTTATCGACCACTCGATTATAGTCGCGGAGTTCAGGTGGCAGCACTTCGTTGAAAATGATACGTCCGACGCTGGTTTTTATCCTTTCTCCGTCTTTACGGACCTCGACCTCTGCTCTGAGGTCGATAATACCGCTGTCGTAGGCAAGCTGGGCCTCTTCCATGCTTCCGAAGACTCTGCCTTCGCCCATGGCTCCTTTTCGGATTGTAGTAAGGTAGTAACAGCCGAGTGTCATGTCCAGAGTTGGAATAACGATGGGTTCACCACAGCTTGGCAATAACATATTGTGTACGCTGAGCATAAGTTCTCTGGCTTCTTTTACCGCAGCTCGGGACAGTGGCAGGTGGACAGCCATCTGGTCACCGTCAAAATCGGCGTTGAAGGTAGAACATATCAGTGGGTGAATCTGTATAGCACTGCCGTCGATTAATACTGGTTCGAAGGCCTGGATACCGAGCCGGTGAAGGGTTGGGGCACGGTTGAGCAAGACCGGACGTTCCTTGACAACCTCCTCCAGTATATCGTATACAGCTGGGTTAGCTCTGGCTACCAGACGCCGGGCGCTCTTGTCACTGAAGGCAAGGCCCCTATCCATCAAACGGTGGACAATGAACGGCTTGAACAGCTCCAGGGCCATTCTCCTGGACAGTCCACACTGGTGGAGCTTGAGGTTCGGGCCGACCACGATTACCGAACGACCGCTGTAGTCGACCCTTTTACCAAGCAGGTTCTGGCGGAACCGTCCCTGCTTCCCCCGGAGCATATCCGAGAGCGATTTGAGCTTGTGATTGCTGCCGAAGGAAACAGCTCTACCCCCAGCTTTATCATTATCGATGAGGGAATCAACTGCCTCCTGGAGCATCCGTTTTTCGTTACGTATAATAATACTGGGTGCGCCTATTTCCAAAAGGTGACGTAGGCGGTTGTTGCGATTAATAACCCGTCGGTAGAGGTCATTGAGCCCGCTGGTGGCAAACCTGTCCCCATTGAGTTGTACCATGGGTCTAAGGTCCGGGGGAAGAACGGGTAGTACGGTAAGAATCATCCACTCAGGTTTATTGCCACTGCGGCGGAATGTCTCGACTATTTGCAGCTGCTTGCTTGCTCTTTTACGTCTTTGCCCAGAGGTAAGGCGAGTTTCCTGGATAAGGTCATTATATGTTTTTTCAAGGTCTATTCCCTTGAGAAGTTTGAGGATGGCCTCGGCGCCCATCTCAGCTTCAAAAACGTCGCCGAATTTTTGTTTGAGTTCATTGTAGCGATTCTCGTTGAGGATTGCGCGCTCGCGAAGGTTTTCGACCTGTTCGATGTTGCTCTCGGTTTTTTCTTCCCGCTGCATTTCTTCATCAACCCAATCACTGCGCAGCTTGTTTATCTCCTCAACGGTGGCACCTGCCTCTTCCTTCTCGCCAACTCTGACCTCGAGGTCGCTCTTGCCGGTCTCTTTTTCCTGGGAAGTGTTCTCTCTCAGTTCTTCAACGGCCCTTTGCCGTGCCTTCTCATCTATTGAGGTTATTATGTAGTGTGAGAAGTAGAGGACACGTTCCAGGTTACGTGGGGATAAGCCCAGCAGCAGCCCCATCCGGCTGGGTATCCCCCGTGCGAACCAGATGTGGCTTACCGGGCTGGCCAGTTCGATATGTCCCATCCGCTCACGGCGCACTTTGGAACGTGCTACCTCGACGCCGCACTTGTCGCAGATGACCCCCTTGTAGCGTATTTTCTTATATTTCCCGCAGAAACATTCGAAATCTTTGGTCGGTCCGAAGATTCTTTCACAGAAAAGTCCATCCCTTTCCGGTTTCAGGGTGCGGTAATTTATCGTCTCCGGTTTGGTAACCTCTCCGTAGGACCAGCTGCGGATTTGTTCTGGTGAAGCGAGGGATATACGGACGGCGTCAAAATCATTAACTTCAAGCATTGTCTTCCTTCACCTCTTTCCCGGTATTATCTTCTCCATAGTCCTCATTCGTATTGGTCGCGGTCTCTTCCTCCGCGGGATTATCATCTGTTTTCTCGCCGGTTTCTTCTGTCGCCTTATCATCTGGAATGGCGGTATCATCTCCGGCGCTGGCCTCTTCCGTTTTCGCGGCCTCGGGTTCGATGAGTTCTGCTGAGGCAGGGTAGGACTCTATGGCAGTATCTTCGTGCGTCAATTCCTTTTCCTCTCCTGTTTCTTCCGGAAGAGAAATCTTTTCCTCCTCTTCGCTGAGAACCTCAACGGCAAGTCCAAGGCTGCGCAGTTCCATAATCAACACCTTGAATGATTCCGGTACACCCGACTGGACAATATCTTCGTTCTTTACGATAGCCTCGTATGTCTTGGCACGCCCACTGACATCGTCGGATTTATTGGTCAGCATTTCCTGGAGGTTATGTGCGGCACCATACGCTTCCAGTGCCCATACCTCCATTTCACCGAAACGCTGCCCTCCAAATTGAGCTTTTCCTCCGAGTGGTTGTTGGCTGATAAGGGAATATGGTCCTGTGGAGCGGGCATGAACCTTGTCTTCGACCAGGTGATTGAGTTTTATCATGTAGATATTTCCCACTGTTATAGGCTGGTCAAACTTTTCCCCGGTTTTACCATCGCGCAGAGCAAGCTTGCCATGAGTCGGAGGTGTGGTGTTGTGGGTTGCGATTGCCTTTTCCACAACATTTATAAGATCTTCCCGGGAAAGCTCGCGACTGGGAATGTCTAGGCTTTCCAGCCAGAGACGCAGGCAGATATCCTTTGCCTCTCCGGAAAGAAAATCACTGAAGGCCTTCTCCCCGTCGTATCCCTGGTCGGTAACCCAGGATTTGGCCGTTTCTATCTGTACTGCAGGGGTGTCATCACCTGTACTTATTTCAACCGCTCCACTTTGGCGGAGGTGTCGGCCCGGTACTCCTT
>JAWOBD010000041.1:0-13468 GCA_046498175.1 Dehalococcoidales bacterium
CCGGGGATCGAAGCCGGCCATCGCATTCAGCATCAGCGCGCAGTCTTCCGCGCTGGCGGCCATCGGACAATACAATGATACGTTTACCAGCGGCACCATGCAGACCCTGGTGGGGAAGAACAATGAGCCGTTTATTACGTATGTTCCCTATTTTACACACTCGATTATGACCCAGGGCAGAAAATGTGATAGATAACACAAATATATGAGCCCGGCCAGGCCACTGATACAACCAGGGCCAAACTTACCATGCGTGATGACGACCTGATTGAAAAAGTGGAATTCTTTGAATGGCCGAGCATAACGCTTATATCGTATATCGAACTGTATCTCATCCTGTTTAAGAATATCTCCTTCCGTATTGGATTATAGTTGACCGGTAGCTAATGGCAAAAGGCGTAGCTGATACGTCCGTTTCTGGCCAGGTAGTAAAGGGTATCCATGATAAACAGCATGTGAATTCTGGATTGGACGTCCCTTTCGGTTTGTATCACCTCTTCCATATCCTTCCCCGAAACTGCGGCGCGGGCGGCCGCTATTACTATCAGACCCATAGCGCCTACGGTTATCCTGGAGTCGAACACCTCTATGTTGATTTTCGGTCTTTCTTTGAGGACAGCTTCCCTGGCCTTACAGGCAGAGTTGAAGCACATACTGACCTCTGAGGATATGGTTATGGTAAGAATGTTATCGAAGCTGTCGCCAAGCCTTCGGTAGACTTCGGCGTATTCACCCGGTGTCGGTGCTGAAGTGGTGGGGAAGTTTTTCGACCCGTCGATGTGCTCGAAGAGCTCGCTGGCAGTTTTGATATCCCGGGTGTCGACATAGGTCTTCCCGTCCAGGTGAATCAACAGCGGTACGACTTCGATGCCGTACTTCTTCACCATCTCGGCGGGAATTGTGCTGGCACTGTCGGTGACAACAGCTACCCTTTTCATTGGCTGGCCCGGCCCCTATGTCTCAATTTCTCCGGTCATTTCCGACATGTCGGACTTGAGTGTGTTTACCAGACTGGCCTCAACCGCCATTCTGGCGTGCTGTATCTTCAGGGCAACGTGAGGGGCCCGGCTGGCTCCGTGAAGCTTGCGCACCAGCCCGTTAACTCCCCAGATGATGCCTCCACCCAGGTCTGCTCCGTCTTCCCGTCCTGCGGAATCGTGGAACATGCCTATCGATTCCACGAATTTGAAGAGCACATTGCCAACAAAGGCATCGCATACCAGTACATTGGCGTTTCCGTCCATAATCTGGTTACCCTCGACGTTACCGATGAAATTAAAACTGCTTTCTTTGAGTAGGCGGTAGGTTTCAATGGTTAGCCGGTTGCCCTTCTCCGCTTCTGCACCGATGTTTATAAGACCCACTTTCGGATTTTCAATGTTGAGTAGTTTCCGGCAGTAGAGGGAACCAATCAGGGCAAAGGTCATTAGCTGGTAGGGCTTGCAGTCCATATTGACGCCGCAGTCGAATACTACCGTATTGGGCAGGTCGTCGAAGATGGCTCCGCCGATTACCGGGCGCTCTATTCCCTCTATCATGCCCAGGTGGCGGATGGCGCTGGCAACTACTGCTCCCGTAGGCCCGGCACTTATCAGTCCATCTGCCTTTCCTTCACGGATGAGCTTTACGGTAACGGCTATAGAGGAATTGGGTTGCTGGTGTACTGCCAGTGCCTGGCCCTTGCCCTCTCTAATGGTATCCTCTGAGGGTACCAGACTTATTGGCAGATTGGCACTGTCGTGTTTGGCAAGTTCGGCCTCGACGATTTCCGGGGGGCCGACAAGGGCGATATCCAGGTTGTTATCGCGGGCGGCTGTAACCGCGCCCTCTACTATTTCGGCTGGTGCATGGTCGCCGCCCATAGCGTCCACAGCTATCGTTACCCTGCGGCTATTGCCCAATTCAAAAGTCTCCTTTATTTTCACTAGACTTACCGGGAGTCTACCGAAATTATTACTGCAAGTATACCGGTTTGTCAAGACTTTAACGGCCGCGTATGGAGGTATCTTCTGGGCAAACGGGACAGACCGTTGATGACCGAATATACTGGATGGCGGAAATTGACCTCTGCCATGGAAGTCATTTATAATCACTGTAGAGGGGTGGTCATAAGGGTTGAACTGAGAGGAAGGCAAAGTTGCACGAATCCTGCGGTGTTTTTGGTATCTATGCCCCCAGCGAAGATGTAGCTCGTGTCACCTTTTTTGCGCTGTTTGCCCTTCAGCACCGCGGCCAGGAGAGCGCAGGGATTGCTACCAGCGATGGTAAGGATATTCAGGTCTTTGCCGATATGGGGGTGGTATCTCAGGTATTCAGCGAAGATTCCTTGAGCAGGCTTGGTGGTGATATTGCCATAGGACACAACCGGTATTCGACACGTGGCTCCAGCCGAATCACAAATGTCCAGCCTATGGTAGTTGGGGAGGGTGTCAATACCATCGCTGTTGCCCATAACGGTAATATTATCAATGCCGAGTATCTTCATGATGAACTCTGCGGAGAGGGCTGCAGGTTCCATTCCTCTACCGATACTGAGGTTATTGCTAACCTCATCCTTTCATCAAACAGGAAGGACTGGCTGGGCCGCATTAAGTATGCGATGAAGCGTCTCAAGGGGGCCTATTCTCTTACCATTATGACAAAGGATGCCCTTTTTGCGGTTCGTGACCCGCTGGGTGTGCGGCCTCTTTGCCTGGGGAAGCTAAATAACGGGTGGGTAATTGCATCGGAAAGCTGTGCCCTGGACCATATCGGGGCCAGTCTGGAAAAGGAAATAGAGCCCGGTGAGATATTGAGGATAACGCAGAACGGGGTGGAAAGCTTTGCCATTGAGGTAGAGAAAGCGAAAAAGCAGGGCTTCTGTATTTTTGAGTATATCTATTTTGCCCGGCCAGATAGTGTGATTAACGGCCGCCTTCTATACCAGGCGCGTCAGGATATGGGAGCGGGTCTTGCCGAGGAACACCCGGTTGATGCCGACCTGGTGATGGGCGTTCCTGATTCCGCTACCGCTGCTGGCTCGGGTTATGCCTTTAAGTCGGGAATACCACTGGCGGAAGGATTAATCAAGAATCGCTATATTGGGCGCACCTTTATCGAGCCTCAGCAGCGTATCAGGGACTTGGGCGTAAAGCTGAAGTTTAACCCCCTTCCACAGATACTGTCCGGGAAGCGGGTGGTACTGGTGGATGACAGTATTGTCCGTGGCACTACCACTCCCAAGGTCATCGCTCTGCTCCGCAGAGCAGGAGCCAGGGAGGTGCATATGCGGATATGTGCGCCACCACTACGATACCCCTGTTATTTCGGTGTGGATATGGCCACGCAGGGAGAGCTGATTGCCGTCCACAAGACCGTTCCTGAAATAAGGGATTTGATAGGGGCTGATTCGCTGGGTTACCTCAGTCTGGAGGGATTGTACCGGGCGGTGGATCTGCCCAGGGACCTGTTCTGCTCGGCCTGCTTTACTGGTGATTACCCGATACCGGTTCAGCTTGAAATGAATAAGCTGGCCCTGGAGGCCACGGAAGCGGTGTAGTAGCCGTGTCCGGTTTTTGTCCCTTTGCCTCGGATTTGAGCTCTTGAAGAATGCGGGTTGATTTACCGCGGATAGTGTTTGTCCGTTCGGATTGGCAATATATTTTTAAAGCAGAAGATTACCGGTAAAGGCGGGATAATGGCTGAGTCGTATAAGAAGGCGGGGGTTGATATTGATAATGCCTCCAGAACCAATGAATTGATAGCAGGGCATGTCCGATCCACAATGCGGCCGGAAGTGCTGGGCGGTTTTGGATTTTTCGGCGGTCTTTTCGAATTGGGTGATTACCGCCGGCCTGTGCTGGTCTCCAGTGTAGATGGTGTAGGTACCAAGCTCAAGGTGGCCAGCGCAATCGGCAGACACGACACGGTCGGCATTGATATCGTTAACCATTGTGTTAATGATATTCTCGCTGGTGGCGCCGCACCGCTGTTTTTTCTCGACTATATCGCGATGGGTAAGCTGGTTCCCGAGAGGGTCGAGGCTGTTGTCCGCGGGTTGGCCCGGGCCTGCAGTGATGTTGGTTGTGCTCTCGTCGGTGGTGAAACTGCTGAGATGCCCGGTATATATACGGGGGATGACTATGAACTGGCGGGTTTTATTGTGGGAGTGGTGGAGAAGGACAGTATCATCAACGGGGAGAAAATCCAGGCGGGCGATAGTATTATTGGCTTGCCCTCGAGCGGACTTCATACCAACGGTTATTCGCTGGTGCGCCGGGTTTTCGGCGATAACAGGAATGTCCTCGAAGTATACTACCCGGAGCTGGGAAAAACACTGGGGGAGGAGCTACTCACACCCCACCGCTGCTACTTCAACCAGCTAAAGTCCCTTTTGCCAGTAGTAAAGGCGATGGCGCACATAACCGGTGGCGGCCTGATGGATAACGTGCCGAGGGTACTTCCTGAGGGGCTTATGGCGGTATTTGACACATGTTCCTGGAGTGTACCACCGGTGTTTGAGCTGATACGGGAACGTGGAGGTATCGATCGTGCTGAAATGTACCGGGTCTTCAATATGGGTATCGGAATGGCAGTCTTCTGTTCTGCTGAAGACAGGGCTAAAGTTATCCGCGCTGTACCGGATGCGGTGATTATAGGAGAAGTGGAAAAGCAGCGGGGTGAAAGACAGGTGATTATCGGTTAGATAAATTGTAAAAATGTAGGGATATTGGAGGTATTGATGCGAGCCATTGTTAGTGTGTCTGATAAAGAGGGAGTGGATAATTTTGCCACCGGGTTGAACAGGCTGGGTTTTGAGATTTTCAGTACCGGTGGTACCAAAAGAGCGCTGGATGAGGCCGGGGTACCGGTCCGGAGCGTTTCGGAAATAACCGGTTTCCCGGAAATTCTCGGGGGCAGGGTGAAGACCCTTCACCCGATGGTGCACGGTGGTATTCTGGCGAGGCGGGACTTGGACAGCCATATGGAGGAACTGGCGAAGAGCGGCATTGAAACCATTGACCTGATAGCTGTAAATCTCTATCCATTCGTACAGACGGTAGCCAGGGATGGTGTGACCCTCGGCGAAGCGCTGGAGAACATCGATATTGGCGGACCAACCATGGTGCGCGCAGCAGCCAAGAATTTCCCCGGTGTAATCGTAGTGGTTGACCCGGCTGACTACCCGGTGATACTGGAGAAACTTGAGGGTGGAGATGTTGATCAGAGAGAGCGCCAGCGCCTGGCCCGTAAAGCATTTCAGCATGTGGCGCTGTATGATACCGCCATTGCCCGGTATCTGGGACAGGATGAAGAAGGTTTACCGGATGAGATGACGATTGCTCTCAGGAAGCGTTACGGGCTGCGTTACGGTGAGAACCCGCACCAGCAGGCTGCATTCTATGCCGAGGTTGATAGTGTCAGAAGGCCGACGGGAATCACATTTGCCGAGCAACTGGGGGGGAAGGAGCTTTCCTTCAACAATATACTTGATGCCGATGCTGCCTGGGGAGCGGCTACCGATTTTGCCTCTCCGACCGTGTCGGTGGTAAAACATACCAACCCCTGTGGCCTGGCCAGCCATGATGATATCGCCGAGGCCTACCGGCGTGCCTTCAGTGGGGACCCGGTGGCCGCCTTCGGAGGAATTGTGGCTGCCAACCGGAAGGTTACCCTGGAGATGGCCAGAGAGATGAAACCGGTCTTCTACGAGATAGTGATAGCGCCGGAGTATGATCCGGCGGCGCTGGAGCTGTTGCAGGAAAAGGCGGATCTGCGCATTCTGCTTGCCGGGCTGCCTCCAGGCTACGGCGGTGTAGAGCCCGGCTATCTGGATTTGCGCCGGGTTAAGGGAGGGCTGCTGGTCCAGTCTTCCGATTCTCTGCCGGAGGGCGATGTTAGCCTTAAAACGGCCACGAAACGTGAGCCGTCCCGGGAGGAGGTGGCGGACCTGCTCTTTGCCTGGCGTGCGGTGAAACACGTGAAGTCCAACGCTATACTGCTGGTGAAAGACAGGACCCTGCTTGGGATGGGGGCGGGACAGCCCAGCCGGATAGTAAGCGCGCGGGTAGCTATTGAAAAGGCGGGTGGTAAAACTGACGGCAGCGTTCTGGCGTCGGATGCGATGTTCCCCTTCCCTGATGTTGTCGAGGCTGCGGCAGCGAGCGGGGTAACTGCCATCATCCAGCCTGGTGGTTCCAAGAAAGACGATGAATCGATAAAGGCCGCGGATGCTCAGAATATGGCGATGGTATTTACCGGAGTACGTCACTTCCGGCATTAGCTCTGAACCGCTCCGGGATCGATTATGGTGACAGAAGCTGGTATCAACAATCTTGCCGGTGTCGTGAATTCACTGCCGGATGAACAGAAAGTGCTCTTTCAGCGGATATTCGCTCTCCATACCGTTGAGGGCAGGGTGGAGATACCGGAGGGTATGCGGGCCCGGGCAAGAAATCAGTTTGGCTCGCTTGAGGTTGTAACCGGCCAGGAGATCACCCGTGTGAGGAACCAAGTAACCGGCGCAGAGACGCTTTTCAACCCTCTGCGCGGATTGAGACCTCAAAGGAGCATTGAAGAGAGCGGCTGGAAAAACCGGCTCGATTCATCCCCAGCCGGCGACCCGTTCCGGGACCCGGAGCAGAGTACCCCGCAGGACATTTTTGGTCGTGTTAGGGGCGAGTACTGTATTACCGCGGCAAATATCGCCAAGTGTGATGGGTTTCATAGCCTGATAATCTTCGACGAGTTTAACCCGCTTGACTTCACCCGGGAGCAGGTATGCGACTATATCGATGTCGGCTGGCGCTGGGCACAGCAGGCGCACGCAGTTGAGCCACAGGCAAAGTACTTTTTCTTTATATGGAACTGTCTCTGGCGGGCTGGTGCCTCCATACCACACGGGCATGCTCAGGTAATGCTGGCCAGGGAGCGGCATTATGCCCGGATAGAGTCCTTGAGGAAAGTTGCGGAAGATTACCGGCAGAGCTACGGCTCAAGCTATTTTGATGATCTGTTCCATGCGCATCGAGTAGTCGGTAGTGCCATGGAGAAGGAAAACGTGAGGATAATTGTCAGCCTGACTCCCTTCAAGGATAATGAAGTAATCCTGATGGAGGGGGAACTCGGTCACTCCTTCAAGGACAGGATCTACGAATCGCTCGTATTTTTCCGTGACCGGGCGGGTGTTGGCTCTTTTAATCTTGCCCTGGCTATGCCACCACTGGCCGCGACAGGGGAGAGCTGGCGGGATTTCCCGGCTATCGCCTGGCTGGTTGACCGGGGCAGTCCCGATAGCCTATCATCTGATGTGGGCGGTATGGAGATATATGCATCCAGCGTGGTTGCCAGCGACCCGTTAAAGCTGGCCCGCCGCTTGCAGGAATACCTTGCTGAGGAGGTCAGGTGATGGCCAACGTGGTGCTGGTTATAGATATGACCAGGGCTTTCCTGGAGGAAGGCCATGCTCTCTACTGCGGCCAGCAGGCACGCCGTATCATTCCCAATATCCAGCGGCTGTTGAAAAGGGAACTTGGTCTTGGTTCAAGTGTGATATTTCTCAATGACAGCCACGACCCCGATGATCTGGAGTTCGAAATCTTTCCGCCGCACAGCATCGCCGGTACCGGGGAGACCGAGGTTATTCCGGAGCTGGCCGGTTTTACCGGAGAAGTGATAACCAAGAAACGATACAGTGCTTTCTGGAATACCGGGCTGGGGGACAGGCTGCTAGAGCTCGGGCCGGATAAGTTGATAATTGCCGGTGTCTGTACCGATATTTGCGTTTGGCACACGGCAGGAGATGCCAGGAACCGTGACTATGCCGTGGAGGTACCGGTGGACTGCGTCGCCTCTTTTGACGGAAGAGGGCACTTTTTCGCTCTTGAACATATGGAGAAGGTTCTGGGAGTGAAGCTTACCGGCGCTGGAGGCACGCTGCATGAAGCGTCCCGCTTTGCTCCGTCTCCGGAGGTCATATCGGGGAAAACGGCGGATGTATACTTTGCCCGTACGGTAGAGATACTGAGTTATGAGGGGCTCGACCCGGTGGCTACTATGGAGGTTTTTGGCAGCCGGGACGGGGTGCTTTGTGGCATTGAAGAGGTCAAGCAACTATTGCTTCGCGTGCTGCCCGAGGGTAACCGTGAAGTATTGGCCCTTTCCGAGGGGGAGACGATGCATAGGAAGGAAGTGGTGCTGCGTATAACGGCTCCCTATCGGAGCTACGGCCTTTATGAGACTGCCATCTGCGGTATCCTGGCCCATTGTAGCGGCTGGGCAACTGCATCCAGGGAGTGCGTGGATGCCGCCGGGGGTGTTCCTCTGATTAGTTTTGGTGCCCGCCATGTTCATCCCTCGGTAGCGGGTGTGCTGGAGTATTCTGCTATAGTGGCTGGCTGTAAAGGGTGCTCGAGCATTGCCGGTGCCGAACTGTCCGGTATAGAGCCAACCGGGACAATGCCCCATGCCCTGATTATCGTAATGGGGGATACGGTCAGGGCGACTCTTGCTTTTGATAAGTATATGCCGGATGGAGTGCCCAGGGTATCCCTGGTGGACACCTTCCGGGATGAGGCCGAGGAGAGCATAAGTGTGGCTCAGGCATTGAAGGAAAGGCTTGAGAGCGTGCGTCTGGATACGCCCGGTGAGAGGGGAGGAGTTACCGTGGACCTGGTCAAGGAGGTCAGGGCCAGGCTGGACCTGGGCGGGTACAGGAATGTGGGAATTTTTGTCAGCGGTGGTGTAAATCCGGAACGAATCAGACATTTTCTGGAAAATGGTGCCCCTGTGGATGGCTTTGGTGTAGGTAGCTATATTAGCGGGGCAAAGCCGATCGACTTTACTGCCGACCTGCACCAGGTAGATAATAAGCCGGTGGCGAAACGGGGGCGTATTCCCGGTATCACTCCCAATCCCCGGTTAAGGAAGGAGTTAGGTTAGAAAAATGATAGTGGAAATGACCACGGGCAGTTCCCGTGAAGAGGTGGATAAGGTGGTCGAGAGGGCGCGGTTGATGGGTTTGAAGGTTCAGCTGAATGTTGGGGCAGAACGGACGGTCGTGGCTGTACTGGGCAGCAATACCGGAGCCCTGCCTACGGATACCTTTGCCGTACTCCCTGGTGTGGAGAACGTTACCCGGATTATGAAGCCCTACAAGCTCGCTTCCCGGGATTTCAAGCCGGGTGGCAGCGTGGTCAATATCAACGGGGTTGAGGTCGGGAGTGGACGTATTGTCGTTATGGCTGGCCCCTGTGCCGTGGAAAATGAAGAGCAGATGTTGGCTATCGCCGGTGTGGTAAAGGACTCCGGTGCCAGTGTTTTACGCGGTGGAGCATTTAAACCCCGTACCTCTCCCTTTAACTTCCAGGGGCTGGAGGAGGAAGGTCTGAAGCTTCTGGCAAAAGCCCGGGAGAAATGCGATATACCGGTAGTAACCGAGGTGGTGGACCCCCACGATGTGGAAATGGTTGCCCGGTATACCGATATCCTGCAGGTGGGTTCCAGGAATATGCAGAACTTCGCCCTGCTGAGCAGCGTGGGCCGGAGCCGGCGACCCGTCCTTCTCAAGCGGGGTTTTGCCTGTACCGTTACCGAATGGTTGACCGCTGCCGACTACATCCTGGCGGAGGGAAACAGCGGGGTGATACTTTGCGAGCGGGGAATAAGGACATTCGAGGACAGCACACGCTTTTCCCTGGATGTCAGTTCCATTCCGGTTATCAAGCATTACAGCCATTTACCTGTCATTGTTGACCCCAGCCATGCTGCCGGCAACTACTCGCTGGTGCCGGCTATGGCGAAGGCGTCCCTGGCGGCCGGCGCTGACGGCCTGCTCATCGAGGTGCACCCCAACCCGAAGGAAGCCCTGGTAGACGGACCACAGTCATTGACCCCCTCCGATTTTGCCCGTTTGATGAAGGAGCTGGATTCACTCAGCCGGTCGGTAGGACGGTATATGTAGTCTTACCCATGTTCCCGTTGCGGCATAAAATCAATCCTGAGCACATGCTTGGTGTTTGCGGTTATTTTGGCCCGCTCATCAATGCGCCAGCCAACGACCCAGAGGATTTGCTGCGGAGAGTAGACCAGTGGTACCTGCTCACGCCAGTATGAGGGCACCCGGTTGTCAATCATATACTCGCTCAGCTTCTTACTCTGACTCATCCCCTGAGGTTGAAAACGGTCGCCGGATCTGCGATTGCGTACCGATAGGCCGGTGCCGGTTCTATCCAGATCCAGGTAAGCCCGGTAGGCGTTATCATTTTTTTCGGCCCGGACCTCTTCCGGTTTGAAGATCTCTGTTTTAACCAGCCAACCTGTAATCTTTGTATCGCCGGGTATGTTGAGCTGCCATTCGCCGCTCAGATATGGTAGTGGAGATATCGGGGATGGCCCTTTACCCATTCGATAGCATCCGTATTCGGTGGAGAAGTAGAGGCCTCCGGGCAGGTTAAGCTTTTTCCCGGCCGGTTTGTCCAGTGCCTCGATTATCTCTTCGATATGGCGTGCCTCGACATCCTTGAGATTGCCCAGCAGCTTGTCGAATGCCAAGCGTATTACCTCTCTCCTCAGGGCTGCGGGTTGCGCGAGCAGGGCTGATTTGTCCAGGGTAACCGTTTCATTTTCATACCGGACAACCTCTTTCCACACTCGTTTTGCTTCTTCCTTGAGGAATTCGATATCATCGGCAGCGATGCGAGATAACCTCAGTATCGACTTTTCTATGGCAGAGTTGTAGTCGTTGAGCAGGGGAAGCAACTGGTGGCGTATCCGGTTTCTCAAGGGGGGGAGCGAGAAGTTGGAGGCGTCTATCCGGGCCCTGATCTCCTTTTCGCTGCAGTAATCGGCCGTTTCACTGCGGGTGATATCCAGAAGGGGGCGGATTATGATGGGCCTGTCGGTATCTTTTTGCCAGTGGACAGAGGGTTTCAGTCCCTGCAGACCGTTGAGGCCGGTGCCCCTTACCAGGTGAAGCAGGACAGTCTCGATGTGGTCGTCCCGGGTATGGCCCACCGCTATCCGGTCGGAACCGGTTTCCCGGGCTGTTTTGGCGAGGAAGCGGTATCGGACCTCGCGGGCGGCCTCCTCCATTGTCAGGCGCTTTTCCTGCCGGTATCTGGTCACATCGGTTCGGGATATGGTGGCCGGTACTTCGAGCTTGCGGGATAACTTCTCGATATACCTGGCGTCGGCAGCGGATTCGGCACCGCGCAGCTGGTGGTCGAGGTGGGCTATGTGAAGGTTTATACTCAGCCTCTCCCTCAAACCGAGCAGTATATGGAGCATACATATCGAGTCCGCACCCCCGGATACCGCGACGAGTAGATTTGATGCTGGCGGTACTAGGTGGTTTTCCTCGATGAATTCCAGTGCTCTGTATTCCAGTTGTAATCCTGTACTGTGCTCTCGATGATTCATATGAACTGTTCGACTGTATCTCAGGCGGGTTTTAGGATCAGGCCGGTACGGTGGATTTCCTGCGGTATCTCGGTAAAGCCCAGCGCCCTTGATACCTGCTCCGGTCTGCCCGTGCCGTTGCTATCACATCGCAGCCTCATACCAATTTTACAGGTGGAGCGGTCACATCCAATCAGCCAGAGGTGGGATATCAGCGGTCTGAGATCATAGCTCCGTGTGCCGGTATCCCGGCGGTGCTGCCAGGGCAGGTGTTCGGATGAAAGCAAACTTTCGAGGGCGGATGCTACCTCCGTTGATGCTCTGCAGGTGGGGACGGTAACGGTGTATTCGGCCAGGCTGGCCTGTGACTGCAGCGAGGGCAGGTGGGATGCAATCGGGTAGACCTGGATGATTTCGATTCCACGGGGTAGTTGCTGTCGCAGGACGGCACGGAAAAAATGGGGGGATACTGCTTTCTCCAGGAAAATGTCGATTAGTTCGGTCTCGCTGGTCACCCCGATGGACAGCGGAACGGCCAGCGATATTCTGGGGTGGGGTGTAAACCCCTTCGAATAGCTAAGGGGTAGCCTTGCACGGTGCAACGCTCTCTGCCACAACCGTATCAGGTCGAGGTGGGAGATGAACTTTAGCTCCTCTCTCCTGGTAAACTTAACCCTGAGGCGGTACATTCTTCTGTTTTTCCTTGGTCAGGAGGACCTCTTCTATTTTCAGGTCTCGCATCTTGGTTACTACAAGCTTCAGCCCTTTATATTTAAGTTGCTCACCACGTTTGGGTATATGTCCAAGCAGACTCAGTATGAAGCCGGCCACTGTCTCGTAGTCCTCGCCCTCGGGTAAATCCAGTTCCATCTCTTCATTGGCTTCATTGATGCGCATACTGCCGTCGATCTGGAAGGTATACTCATTAATGGCTTCGTATTCCTTTTCCACACTGGCTAATTCGTCTCCCACCTCTCCGACGATTTCCTCTACCAAGCGGCTGAGACTGACCACACCGGCGGTCCCTCCGTATTCATCGACAATTACTGCCATGCGGTAGTTATTGTCTCTCATCTCGGCAAAAAGCTCGTTGATACGTTTGGTCTTGGGAGTGAAATAGGATGGGCGGATGAGGTCGTCGATGACACTCTGGTTGTCGATAGTTTCCCTGGAAAGGGCCATCAGCACGTCTTTTATGGAGAGAATACCCACCACGTTGTCCATATTCTCCTGATATACAGGAAACCGGGACAGGGGATATTCCGAGTATAGTGACATGAAATCGCCAACCGTTGCCCCTTCCTCAATAGCAACCACTTCCGGTCGTGGTATCATCACCTCGTGTACAGGGCGATCACCGAAATCGAATACGTTGTGCAGCATCTCTGCTTCGGCTTCCTCGAATGTCCCCTCCTTGTGCCCCACCGATATCATGGTACGGATATCCTCTTCGCTCACAAGCGAGCGGGATACAGCTTCGCCCCCTGCCATTTTACTAAGCCTCGATGCTATCGAGCTCAATGCCAGCACGGCTGGGGTGAACATAACCTGGGCGACCTCGATTGGTCTGGCCACCCGAAGAGCTGTCTTCTCGGCATTGTTAGCAGCGATTATCTTGGGGGTGGTTTCACAGAATACCAGCAGTATTATGGTAACCCCTATGGTGGCAATCAGCACGCCTTGTTCTCCCCATACCGACACGGCGAGCACCGTTCCTAGGGATGCGGCAGCTGTATTGACCAGATTGTTCCCTGTCAGGATGGCGGAGAGAAGTTTACCCGGGTGTTGCATCATCTGTGATATACGCGTGGCACCCGGTACCCTGGTGCTGACCAGGTGTTCGACCCTTATCCTTTGCAGTGCGGTAAAGGCGGTTTCCGAACTGGAGAAGAAGGCGGATAACAGGAGACAGATGATAAAAATTACCAGATATATGGTTTCAGTGCCACTCATTCGTCGTCACCCCATTTTTTTCAGGCAGATTCAAGGCTTTTATCTACTTCTTTTCCGTTCATAATAGCATTGGCCATTGGGGGTGTCAAAAGGGCGAATTGCGTCATAATTATTGTTACTGAAAGTGGTATCGTTGCCT
>JAWOBD010000069.1:0-3853 GCA_046498175.1 Dehalococcoidales bacterium
TTCTTGGCTTCTTCGAAGCTCGTGGCCTTTTCAATCTTCAGCCACCACTGTGCAGGGTAGCGATGTTGAGATCACGGTACAGGACGGAAACGTATACATAGATGACGCCAAAGTCACAATCACCGATATAGAGGCCTCGAACGGCGTTATACACGTCATCGATACCGTGCTGATACCTGAGGAAGAGCAAACCATCGTTGACATCGCTGTGGCAGACGACCGTTTCGAGACTCTGGTCGCTGCCCTCCAGGCAGCGGACCTCGTCGAAACACTGCAGGGTGAAGGCCCTTTCACCGTCTTCGCCCCTACAGATGGCGCATTCGATAAACTCCCCGCAGGCACCGTGGAGGCTCTGCTTGATGACATTCCGGCGCTGACCGATATCCTCCTCTACCACGTGGTCTCCGGCAAGGTCATGGCCGCAGACGTCGTCAATCTCTCTTCAGCCACCACTCTGCAGGGAAGTGATGTTACCATCACCGTTGAGCACGGGAACGTTTATATCAATGACGCCGAGGTCATAATCACCGATATAGAGGGTTCCAACGGGGTCATACACGTCATCGATACGGTTCTTATCCCGTAACAGGTATGTTAACCAACAAGGGAATTTCAGGTTTTAGCCAGTATCGGCAAAGCCTGTGACAAATACAATAAGGAGGTCGATATGGTAGAGAAAGGATGGGTGTGGGTAAAGGACAACGCGGGGAACATGTTCGTGTGCCATGTCAACGATCTGAAGGATCCCAAGGAGGTATCCGAAGAGGATCTCAAAAACTGCATGGACGACGCGACTATGGGCGTCAATATTGGAGACTAGGTAACATCGGGCAGGTTTAACCGCTCCTTTGCCTCAGAAATCCAGCGGGGGTGACGGGTTGTGTGCCAGTGGCGTATCGCTCAAATTGAGCGATACGCCACTGGCGAGAGCGAATGGCGCGGTTAACGAGAATAGACGAGTAAATCAGAATCTTTCCCTGAGGTTAGATCGGAAAGCCACACGTCGCCAGCTTCCGGCAGTCGATCGCATCTCAATCATTCTCGGAACATACCTTAGCCCAAGCAATACAAGCATGGCCGCCGAGAAAATAACCATCTCAGCGGAATTATAGATGAGCCAGGCCACAAATGGAAAACATATAAGCGCTACACTGTAGGCAAGGGTCAGATACCGGGTAAGCAACACCAGGAGGCCAAAGATACCATAGAAAATGTATATACCGTGAGGCATAAGCGCAAAGAAAACACCGATACAGGTGGCACCACCCTTTCCGCCACGGAATTTGAGGAAAACAGGGAACATATGACCAAATACGGCAATAGCTCCACCAAGCATTTCAGCATATTGGGGAGCACCAAGCCAGCGAACGATAAATATGGCGCCGATTCCCTTGGAAAAATCCAGTGTGAGTGCTGCCAGGCCGGCCAGAATGCCGACGGAATACATTACATTCATGGCCCCCATGTTGCGGCTTCCAACCTGCCTTATATCCGCACCCTTGCGCCAGCGAGTTATAATATATGCACTCGGTACCGAACCAAGCAGGTAACTGATAATCAATCCAAGAGCTATTTCCATAATACTGTTATAGTCGAACCGGACCAAATGATGATTGTGTATTTTATCACAACTTTAAGCCAGGGGCATTCGGATATTGTAATGGCCATCGAAGCTGTGTTTGCCACTGACAAATACTTGAGATTCATCAGTGCATTGGTTTGCCAGAAGACCAGTATGCAAATCCATCATTTCCCTGAAAGGCGTTCACCAAAACACAGAATCGACATGCATCAGCCCACGCCGCAGATAACATTATTACACTTTAACGGCCTTATTTCGGATTCGGAACCGCAGTTACCGGATACGTCTCACGTGAGAGCAATATGACCGTTAAAATAGTCACTGATAGCACAGCCGATATACCGGAAGGTATTTGCCATGAACTTGGCATAACCGTAGTGCCCTTAAGCGTGCATTTCGGCAAAATGGTCTATGAAAACGGGGTGGATATCACCAATGAGGATTTTTACCAGAAGCTCCAGGAAAGTGATGTTTTTCCCACCACATCAACCAAGTCGCCGGGTTATTTCACCTCTGTTTATCAAAAGCTTGCAGGAGAAGGTGATCCTGTAATATCTATCCACGTCTCAGAGAATTTCAGCGCCACCATAGAGTCGGCGAGACTTGGCCGTCAGAATTCAGGTATACCTGTAGAGATTGTGGATTCAGAATCCGCTTCTATGGGACTGGGTCTGCTGACCATAATGGCAGCAAGGGCTGCGGCGGATGGAGCCACGGTTGAAGATATCAAGTCATTGCTTTCCGAGGCGATTCCCAATACGCTCGTTCTTGGTCTTTTCGAAACCATTGCCTACCTGCAAAAAGGTGGTCGAATCGGTAAAGCCAGGGCATTCATAGGAAGCCTTCTCAAGATAAAACCGATAATAGCAATACAGCACGGTGCCATAGTACCCATCCAGAGAGCGAGGTCAAAGTCCAGGGGTATTGATCTGCTCTGTAATCTGGTCAATGAATTTGGGGTACCCAGGGAGCTGGCGACCATGTATACCAATATTCCGTCTGATGCAGATGAGCTCATGAAGCAATTAAAGGGAAATTATCCCGAGCAGGTAATTTACTCAGCCAGTATAGGACCAGTGATAGGCTCCCACGTTGGTCCGGGTTCAGTAGGGGTGTCCGTCGTTCGCCTGTAATGTTGTGGTCTGCAGAGCGGGCGCACTTCAATATTGAGCATAATTGCTGAAGCAATCCTGGATTGGTTAATGAGAGTACGAAAGGAGGTAAGATGATAAAAAAATCACTGCTCATTACCATCGTCGTGATTGTGGCCCTACTGGCGGGGGCTGGTGTCTCGTGTTCAAACGATGAAACACCGGTCGAGCCGGAGCAGGCCAGCGAAACAAAACCCGTGGAGCCAACCACAGTCAAAATCGGCGTTATCTCTGATAAAACGGGGAGGGCCTCACAGGTTATGGGTGTAGTTGATATGGCGCTCAACGATCTGGTCAAGCATTTTAATGAGAACGAGGTTATTCCCGGTGTGCGGTTCGAGGCGGTTTATTATGATGGACAGTATGACCCCTCCAGGGACATAACCGGGTACAAATGGCTGAAGGAAAGAGGAGCAGACGTGATATTCGCCAATTTGCCCAACACCGCTGTAACCCTCAAGCCACTTGCTGATAAGGACCACATGGTGGTTTTCTCCCTTTTTGCCAGCGACCAGGCGACCACGCCACCGGGATGGGTATTTTGCATGAACATACCAATATCAGCCTACGCCAAGACAATGATGGCCTGGGTGGCTGAGAACGATTGGGACTGGGAGGCCAAAGGGCCCGCAAAGATCGGTGGTGCAGGTTGGACCGGTCCATTATGGGAGGAACTGCAAAGGGGCGCTGAGGAATATTGTAATACTCACCCCGAGCAGTTCCAGTGGGAGGGGGGCTTTCTGACCGATTTCGCCATGACCTGGGGAACCGAGATTGATGCCCTGATGGATTGTGATTATGTAATACCCCCAGGGGTAGGCCTTGTGACATTCGCCCGAGAGTACAGAGATGCCGGAGGAGAGGCCAAATACCTCTGTTTTGAGTCCCAGTCGTCAGTACTTGGCCTGACGGCTCAAGCGGCCGGGTGGGAAAGCCTCGATGGCTCTCTGTTCGCCCTGCCAAACCGCTGGTGGAACGAGGATGCGGAACTTTCGAAACTGGCTAACCAGCTCCTATATGATACGACCTGCCCGAGCTCGAGGCGCTGTTCGAACAGGGTCAGGAGCAGGGCGTGCTGTCCGCCGACGCGGTGCGTCAGGCGCTGATCCATGCCCAGCAC
>JAWOBD010000008.1:0-8697 GCA_046498175.1 Dehalococcoidales bacterium
AGATACGACGGATTGACCATAGGGTTCACCATTTTTTATTTTCTACTTCATTGAAGTGAATGAGCTGCTCGACATCCGGCTGCGGTGGATTGATATGACGCGGCTTCAGGTGTGCCAGGTCTCTTCCTTCCCGCCTTTTTTCATTGGTGTACTTTTCGAATGTACCGGGCGAAAGGATGGTCACTTTTACCGGTTGAAGTCCCAGGTAGGAATCGATATCCCGGTAATCCGGGTCGACAATTTTGAGTTTCTTGTCGATTTGGCTGGCCACTTCCTCGGCATCCTTTGGCTTCTTCAGCTCAAGGTAGAGGCGAACGTAGGCTTTGTCCCCGTCGTACTCCTTGCAGGCCGTCCAGTCATTATATTCCATGCCGGTGTCCGCAATCGCCCGCCAGATCGTCTTTTCATCAAGTTCAGCTAGGCTGGCAAGATTGATGGTTTCGCCAATCCTGCGCTGGAAGGTCATTTGCGGCAGTTTGACGCCGGTTTCCTTATCCTCCATGGCGTTGATTTTTATCAGGTCCTTTGTTCTGTACCGCAGAAGCGGCATACCATAGAGCTGGGTAATAACCACCTCGTATAGTTTTCCCTCCTCGACCTCGTTCATCAGTAAAGTTTCTGGCTGATAGTCTTCGCTCCCTTCCGGGCAGGCCTGTTCGGACTGCGGTATGAACTCCAGGAAGACGCTGTCGGGAAGGAATGTCATCATCTTCTTGTTCCATGCCTGCATGGCGATAAAACCGGCATCACTGGAAGAGTAGAACTGGTAGGGTTGATGTCCCCAGTAGTGGGCTATTTCGCCGCTGTAGATGTTGCTATCCATACCGCTGGATACTATACCCTTTACCGGCCAGAGGTCACCGGGTAGCAGTGTCCTCTTTTTGCTTCTGGCCTTCAAGCTTGCCCTTAAGAGTCGCATGACTATCTTTGGGTGCATCACTTTCATGGATAGCCTGGTCCCCCCTGCTTCCTCGGTGAACAACTCCCCCATTTTGACCAGTATACTGCTCGTTGCGGCAGCGACATCCGCTCCTTCCCGGAGAGCTATCTGCATTGCCTTCTGTACCCTTTCCTCAAAGTCCATACTTTCCGCTTCCAGTATTGGTGGAATAACCTTGCAGGTAATCCGTTCTGAGAGGGAGTATACCAGCCACCCTGAGGCATAGGGCCTGGGGGGTATGATGGAAAGGATACGAAAGCCCGGCTGGAGATTTACCTTGCCCTTGCTGTTGGTCATGGCAAGGATAAAGCAACCTATCAGGTTACGGACCACTCTCTCCATAAACTCCACGCTGTGGGGTATCCACTTGAAGTATCCTCCTCTGCCTGAGGAGTGGCACCACAGGCGGGGTTTCTCTGCCAGGACGTCCTCCTTTTTTTCACTCAGATATGGTTCATAGTCCTGATAGGTTGTTAGTGGCACCGTTCTGCGAAATTCGTCCACGTTGCCCGGTACCTGGTTCCCCATAATCTTCTTGCCCATTACGCTGGGGGCTATGCGCTCTATCTGGTCCAGAAGGAGTTCCTTCTGGATGTCCATGAACCTGTCCAGAGAAAGGTCCAAGAATCCGCAGTACCTTTGCCATAGCTCATCTTCAGTAAAATCCCGGAAAAACCTGTCTTCAGGAAGCATCTCAATCTCCTCCTTGATCCGATTTCCTGCCGTGGGCTATCAGGTCCTGATATACCGGGTATTCTTCGATCTGGAAATCCACACCTTCCATCTGGCCCAGCATCGCTCCCAGTTTTCTTTTGGAATAAAAGGACTTTTTGGTGCGGCTGAGCAGGGGAAGATAGACCAGAGCGGTTATCACCTGTACTGCGAGTTTCCAGAAGGCGACGAAGGGGTGCTTTCCCTCGCTGATGTAGCCCCTGAAGGCATCTTTCAGCAGGCTTTTGCCCAGTTTTTGCTCCTTGCCCGACGGATAGGTTATCACAAACTCGCCGCCCTTTTTCAGCACGCGCATTATCTCCGCCGTGGCCTTTTCCTGGTCCCGGGCATCTCCCAGAAAGTCCATAACGTGTATACATACCACACTGTCAAAAGTGCCGGAAGCAAAATCGAGTTGCCTGGCGTCCATCAGGTGCAGGGAAATCGACCTGCCCGTTGATATTGCCTTTCGAACTGCCTTTTTGAGGGCGGTTTTCGAATAGTCTATCCCGGTAACTGCCACTTCCCTGTTTTTAGTCAGGATATGCTGAATCTCGTTGCCGGTACCAAGCCCCACGCAGAGCACCTGGTCATCGTCTTCCAGCGTAAGGCGGCCCACACAACTTGCCTGTAGCTTCTGGAAACGCCTTAGACGGGCGGTGGTAAAATCATAGGCGATATTATATACAGAGTCGAAGTAGGCCCTGACGAATCTTTCGGTAAGTCTCATTGTGGTGCCAGTTATTATAACAGATTCCCCCTTTATTAACGCAATTTTGGGGAACCCTCCCAGGAGCAAATATTTGCTGCTTTTATCGTATATGCTATGATTGACCAAATGGAGATAAATATAACGGTTGATGGTGATCTTGACGGTTGCCCGGATGAGTCCTGGCTTGAGAAAGTGGGCCGGCGGGTGCTTTACCTGGTGTGTACCGGTAATCGGGCTGAGCTGGGGGTGGTTATCACCGGCCAGGAAAAGATAAAAGAGTTAAACCGGAAATATCTGGGCAGGGACCGTGCTACCGATGTAATCGCCTTTCATATGCTTGATGAGGGAGAGGGCAATTTCTTCGTGCCCCCGCCTGACGGAATGCTTCACCTGGGTGAAATAGTCATCTCCTATCCGCAGGCACTTAAGCAGGCGAAAGAGGAGGGGCATTCCGTCGAGAGGGAAATGGCTCTTCTTATCGTTCATGGAATCCTGCACCTCCTCGGCTATCAGGATGAGGAGCCCGAGCTGAAAAGAAGGATGACGGAGAAGGAAGATGAAATCCTCATTCAGATTGAAGATATGTTCGGCTAGAATCTATTCATGGAGGTATCGACAGGTTGAAGGTTATAGGTATCAATGGCAGTCCCAGAAGGAAAGGCAATACCGAGATCCTGCTCGGGGAGGTGATGAAGGGGGCAGCCAGTGCAGGTGCCGAGGTCAAGACCATAGTACTGAACAAGCTCAAGATCACTGCCTGCCAGCACTGTGACGTCTGTTCCGAGGCAGGTAAATGCCGCATCAAGGATGATATGCAGCAGATATATCTTGACTTGGAACAGTCGGACCGTTTGGTGCTGGCCTCGCCTGTTCAATTTTTAGGACCCACCGCGCAGATGAAAGCAATGATTGACCGCTGCCAGGCTCTCTGGGCAAGGAAATATGTGCTCAAGATGCCGCCCCTCGGTGACCGGAGAGAGAGAAAGGGCCTGTTCGTTTCCGTTGGCGCCCTTAAAATGGCCAACCTCTTTGACCCGTCCATAGCGATAGTCAAGGCCCTTTTTACCGTGCTGGATGTTACCTATGCTGGCGAGCTTCTGTTTCGCGGTGTAGATGAAATCGGAGCGATCTATAAGTATTCTGGTGCCCTTGAGGAGGCCTTCATTGCCGGTAAAAGGCTGGTCGAGGATTAACCGTTTTTCAGGTTTTTACGCCTCCTCCGCAGAATCAGAGGGATGGCGATACTGCTGGCCACGCCGGTAATAATGCCGCCTAATATCAGTGGGCTGGTTTGACCTGGCGGTGAAGTTGGAGGTTGTGATGTTTCCGGCGGAGTTGTTGGGATTGTATCTTCAGGCGGTTCTGTTACGGAAGCCCCCACCACTTCAAATGTGCCCGTCAGGCCGCTGATATTGACGCTGTAGATTCCGGGCTCATCCTTGGTACTGGTAAAGCTTACCCTGGTGCTGCTGCCCGCATATAGCGGTATGTATGCAGTGGCTTCTACAACGCCGTTGACCTCCATTGCTATCGTATACGTATCATCAATTTCCCCTTTATTGGCGACCAGTACACCTATTGTTACCTCCTCGCCGGTTTTCGCTTCCCGGGGAGTTATCACCAGGTCAGATATCTCAAGACCGGTATTCTCTGTTTCTGAAGAAGAGGTTGGCTGCAGGATGGTGAAGAAAGTGAAGTGGTTCAGTGGTGCGGTGACTGTGTTGCTGACAGTATCAACCGCGCTTTCTTCCATTAACACCCAGTTATCTTCAGTTTCGTTCCACCAGGAAACCACCAGGCTGTCCTCGGCATTATGGACGGGGAGTGATGATTCATCGTAGCTCATTGTAATCGTAATAGCCGGTTGAAAAGTAGCTCCCTCCGGGCCGAGGTCGTAGAATAATCCGGCGATACTGTATCCTGCCGGAGGGGCTGGCCCCTCTTCCACCGGAGCTATGCTTATCTGCTCGAGAGGTTCGCCATTGATGTTCAGGCACAGGGTATCCTTATTGATGCCGAGCTTGCAGCCGCTGTCGGTTGACTGTATAAAAAGATTATTGATCATTATACCTGCTGAGTCAGTATAATCAGAAAGGTCGATTTCAGGCCCGATAATTATCTCCTCCTGTACTTCGCCTGAAGTATAAGTTACCAGGCCCATATCCTGTGATTGTGGCAGGTACTTACTGACCGGGACGGAAAAGGTAGTGGTAGAAGTGGTAACGACAGCCCGGGATTCGATGAGCTCGCCGACTATCTCGTAGCTGCCGGGATGGCAATCGGAAGGGAACTGCAGAGATACGTCAATACTTTCTGTAGTGCTTTCCCCTGCCCGGTTCGGAAAGGGTTCAATGTCCAGCCTGTAATCCGGTTTTAGTATTGTTCGTTTCCCACTGTCTCGATGTTCGGCTATGACGCGGTACCTGATGTATCCGCTGCTTACCGGAAGGGGCAGGTCCTGCTTGCAGGTTGCTTTACCGGTAACAGTAGCGTAGAAAATTTCATCACCCTCTATCCGGTCATCGCTGAATACGGTGTCATGCTCGATGGTGAAGTAATCGTATATGCTTAAACCGAGTGCGGGTGTGGCGATGGCGAGGCTGGCAAGCAAGGCGAGAAGAAATGACATCAAAAAGCACCGCGTAACCAGTCCTATTGACTTCTCTGTTCGCATATCTACTAAAATTCCTGCCCTTACGTTATGTTCAGTATTGTAGTTATAACATATTGTCGGTATAAAGAGTAGACGTTTTTCTAAACATTTTCTAAACATTTTCTAAACATTTCCGGCTATAGGACATTTTAACTGGAAAAACCAGCGTACATAATAGAGCCCTCCCATAAAAATAGTGTATCATGGGTTGTTAGCGGTAATTACCGTTAGGGGTAGTAGCAATTGTATGATGTAGCCGTTATTGGCGGTGGTCCTGCCGGAAGCCGTACCGCATACAGACTGGCTGAATATGGCTACCGGGTCTTGGTGCTGGAAGAGAAGGAGAGCGCCGGAGCTGGGGTATGCTGTACCGGTGTTATCGGCGGGGAATGTGTCCAGTTAGCTGATGTCGGTGAGGATGTTATCCTGTCGAGTACCAACAGCGCCCGGGCGTTTTCCCCCTCTGGCAGAATGATAAGGCTCAGCCTTCCCGAGACACAGGCCTATATAGTGGACAGACGGGCCTTCGACGCCGGGCTTGCCCGCCGGACCCAGGAAAAGGGAGCGGAATATCGCTTTAATACCCGGGTTATCGGTATCGAAACCCGGGATGATGGTGCTATTATTCGGGCCTTGGCAGAGGGAAAATACTTGAGCATAGCGGCGAGGGTGGCGGTTATCGCTGCAGGATTTTCCTCCCCTCTGCTTGAAGAGATAGGGATGGGTAAAATCGATTTCTATGCCCTGGGGGCCCAGGCGCTGGTGGATACGGTGGGGATAGATGAGGTGGAAATTTATTTCGGCAACAGGATAGCCCCCGGCTTTTTTGCGTGGCTGGTGCCGGTATCTTCAGGAAAAGCGCGCTTGGGTTTACTGGTCAGGGAGAACCCCGGATTCTACTTGAAGCGGCTTATCTCCCGGCTGCTTGAAGAGGGCAAGATAGCTTCGGATAATGCTGCGGTAAGATATGGTGGCGTTTCACTCAAACCTCTGCCTCGTACCTACGGAAATCGAGTGCTGGTGGTGGGGACGGCAGCGGGACAGGTAAAGCCGACTACGGGCGGTGGCATCTACTATGGCCTCCTCTGTGCCGATATGGCTGCGGAAAACCTTCACCGGGCCCTTTCCCAGAATGACCTTTCCTCCGGCCGGCTGGCAGGCTATCAACGGGAGTGGAGAAAGAGGCTGGGACGGGAACTGGGTAAGGGGTACCGGGCAAGAAGGTTGTACCAGCGCCTGAGCGACAGGGAAATTGATGGTATGTTCAGGGGGATAGCTTCCAATGGTATGTTGGATCATTTGCTGAAGGCAGATGACGTATCCTTTGACTGGCATGGGGGTGGCCTGTTGCGGATGATGGGTCGCCTGACGATATCGAGAGCCGCCAGAATGGTGAGGGCCCCGTTTCGCAAATCCGGTTAGTGTGTAGGTAAAGGGTAATCCCGTTTTTCACATATCCTTCTTCACCCTGCGGCATAGCTCCGGTACATTGAGTTTGTCCTGGTTGCGGAACAGCTCTACCATTTCCGATAGTCTGGAAAGTTGGGCTTTCAACCTTTCCTGAAGTGACCTGTCTCTTTGCCCGTGGCGAAATTCAATGGTGCGGGTGTCAGGCTGAAGGTGTTTTATCTCAGCTTGCACGATTGCGCCGGATTCCCGTTGTGATTATCGGCACTATTATTTTTTGGCAATTCAGGTTTTGGTTTGACCGCTTGATTGGCGGTGTATAAAATGGGTGGAGCCATAGGGTGATATAACCGTTTATTCCGGGAGGGATTTTCATCTTGAATGAAGGGGACAACAGCACCGTAAAGCTGGGCGAAGCGGCTACATCTTTTCTGCTCGGTCTGGCGAAGGAAAAGAAAGAGGCCAGTCAGCAGGAGGTATACAACTTTGTCCGATTCTATGGCTGGGAGCGAACCTTCACGGAACTGTCCGCACACGATATCGCCCGCTATGCGGAATGCCTCTCGTCTTCGGATACCGAGTATGCTGGGAAGCTGGAGCTGGTGAGGTCGTTCCTGGCCTTTGCCAGGAAGAAGGGGTGGAGCAGGACGAATCTAGCTGCTCACCTCAAGGCCAGAAAGGGAAAAAGCCCGGCCCGAAATTCTTCCATGCCTAATTCTGGCCCGGTTGTTTCTTTGACCGAGGAGGGTTATGCGGAGATGAAGAAAGCGCTCGCCACTCTAAAGAAGCGGCGTGTCGAGTCTATTGAAGAGGTGCGGAGTGCGGCAGCGGATAAGGACTTCCGTGAGAACGCACCTCTCGATGCAGCCAAAGAGCAGCGCAGCTATATTGAGGGCCAGATCAGGGAACTTGAGGAAGCGTTGAAATCGGCCGTCATTATCGACAGGAAGAGGGAGGCTGTTCTCAAGGCTGCTGTTGGGGACAGCGTTGTTCTTAAAAACGTCACTTCCGGTGCTGAGATGCAATATATGCTCGTTGCCCCCAGCGAGGTAGACCCGAGCCGGGGACGAATATCTACGGCTTCCCCCATTGGCAAGGCGGTTATCGGCCGCTCTCAGGGGGAGGTGGTAGAGGTGCTGGCGCCTTCGGGCAGGATAAGCTACGAGATAAAGATTATCGAGCGCTAGGACCTGCAAGAACTGTATTTACTGGTTCAGGTAATCCTGTTTAGCAGCCTCTCCAGAAATTCCGGCTTCGCATTGCCCGCACTGCTTTCTGCGATACTGCCCACAATTCTCCTCAGCCTTCCGTAGGGAATGCCGATGGACATTTCCTCAGCGCGGTATCTTCCGAATCCCCGGCAGGTCATATCAAGCAGGCTCATTCCTGGTTTGCCCGTGGTAATCGGGGTGGCAATCACCGCGGAGCAGAACGGTTCCCCATATATGACATCGATTATTCCCGTTTCAAATGCATCGAGGTGTACTATCCGGCTAATCTGAAACGGATTTCCCGTGATAACAACGGCTTGCGGGATGAAAGTGGCCTTCTCCAGTGGAGAAAGGGAGATAAAACTCCCCTTTTGAGGGGTTCTTTGCCTGACCTGCTCGAGCCTTTTCACGGCGGCAGTTTCGCTTGCTACCAGTCTTTCCTTTTCTACCAGGGAGTTGATGATATCCGGTACACTTGATTTACCGATACCGATGTGATCACCGCCGCCGCAGAGGATGCTGCTTCCCGGGCCAAAAAAAGAGGCACCCTGCCTTGCACTTTGAACCATCATGCACAGGCTTGCCCGGCGCCGCCACTCCCTCAAGTGCTCTACCGGCTCGGCTGTTATGGTTACCGCAACCGGGCTTCCATCGAGTGCTAGGACCTTCTGTAACTGTTTGGAGAAGTATTCACGTATCTCCTGTTTATCTACCTCTTCCGGCATTGCGCACTCCGAAAACCAAACACCATACAGCCCCTCTTTACTGCTGTAATGCCCGAGGCAACCAAACAGGCTCTGCTCTGCAGTTACAGTGGATTAAATGATGGAGTTCGGATGAACCCTGACAACTAAAAAACCGAGGAGAGCCTGGCCAGGCTCTCCTCGCCGCTGCGTTGATATTAGGCTTTACCGATGCGGAATACCTTGGTGCCACATACCGGGCACACGCCTTTCTCATCATCGGGCGTACCGGTTGAGAGTGCTTTTGACGATATAGACCTACCGGAAGACGGTGAAGAGGTAGGGAGTGAGGAAACCCCAAAAGTTGATGGCACGAGTAA
>JAWOBD010000074.1:0-3593 GCA_046498175.1 Dehalococcoidales bacterium
TAACCAGGCCTGTACCGACGCGCTGAGCTCCGCTACAGGCAAGGTAAGCCGCTCCAACATAGTTGCTGGAACCGGCAATAACCATAGCTTTGCCAAAGGTTCCTTTATTGGCATTGAGGGGGCGGGATGATAAAACCGACCTGACCCAGTCGGCGGTGATCAGTTCCTCGTTTACCTGTTCGGCAAGATACTGGGGAATGCCGATGTCAGCTACGGTGATGCGGCCGGTTCTCTCCATACCAGGGTATTTCAACAGCCCTGTTTTGGGGAAAGCCATGGTAATGGTGTTATCAGCGTAGAGACAGGAAGGGTCTATTGCTCCTGTATCGGCATTGAGACCGGAGGGAATGTCTACAGCAATGACGCGTAGTGATGGCCGTTTGGCCTGGTTGATGGTGTCGAGAGCCCTCTTTAGAACACCCTGAAATGACCTTATTTTGCCGATGCCAAATATAGCATCGATAACTCCGCTTGCTGACGGTAGCAGTTCCTTTAGCTTGTCCAGGGCTGCTTCCCTGGTAGCGTCGATAAACTCGATGTTACGTTCCCGGGCCAGTTTGAGGTTCGGGTCATCGGTGGAACGGTCGCTGAAGAGGAAAACAGAAACCTTTGCGCCCCAGTCGTGGAGGTGCCTTGATGCCACCAGACCGTCGCCACCGTTATTGCCCGGACCGGTGAGCACCACAATACTCTTTCCTTTGACACCTTCCAGGATACTGTTGACTTCCCTGGCGATTGCCAGCCCGGCGTTTTCCATTAGCTGCTCCGGGGGAAGTCCTATATTGGAACAGTCCTGGTCAGCCTGGCGCATCTGGTTGGCGGTTAAAATCTTCACGGTGCCCGATTCCTCCGGTAAATAAAAGTGAGGCTTATAGCAATTTGAGTGTAGCAGTATTGGCCGAAACGGTCAAATAATTATGGATTGGTAAGAATGTAGTGATTAATCCACACCCGGAAACTTTACATAACTATACTGACAACAGTGTAAAAAGGGATTTATTTTCCCCGCGATAGGAGATGTAAACGGTAACATACTGCAGGGCTAAAGAATTATAGACTAAAAAGGGGGGCAACAATATCTGTTCCCCCCTTTGGTAAAGACCTTTATTTTTTAAGATCCTCATTCACTAGATTGGGTGGGACTTCGCCCCTCAGAGCTGCTAACAGGTTCTGAATGGCCAGGGATACGTAGGACCTCCTGGCTCGCCAGGTAGCGCTGGCTAGGTGAGGAGTGAGGACGACGTTGTCCAACTCGGCTAGTCCCTCGGATAGGGCGGGCTCATTTTCGAAAACATCCAAAGCGGCACCGGCGATTTTCCTGTCCTTGAGGTGCTTGGCAAGTGCCTTCTCATCAACTACGGGACCACGGGCCACGTTGACCAGATAGGCACCGGGTTTCATCAGAGACAGCTCCTTTTCACCTATGAGGTGAAAGGTTTTACCCGGTATAAGAGGACAGTGAAGGGTGACGAAGTCGGATTCCTTGAGTAATTGCTCCAGGGGTACCCGCTCTGCTTTGAGTTCGCGTTCTGCGTCGGGGCTGGCAGGTATTTCGTCCGCATAAAGGATTTTCATATCCCAGCCCATGGCCATTTTGGCGACCATTTTCCCTATTCTGCCGAAACCGACGATACCAAGTGTTCCCTGAGGGATGTCGGCCCCGATATAGTCGGCTGGCCCCCATCCGAGGAAGCGTCCTGCACGGACGTCTCTATCGCCCTCCACAATTCGCTTGGTAACCGCTAATAGCAGTGCCCAGGTCGCTTCAGCTACAGCACTGGCGATATCCTGAGAGGGGGTATTGGAGACGTAGATACCCTTTTCCGTAGCCGTTTCGGTATCTATGTGGCTGAAAGCAACGCCGATACTGGCGATTGTCTTGAGCTTGCTTCCCGCTTCGATAATATCCCTGTCAAGATAGGGATCACCGACTGAGATAAGGACTCCATCCTTATCTTTCACACCCGACATCAGTTCATTCTTTTCGATAATGCGACTTTCCGGAAATACTTCAAGCTCGCATTCCTTTTCCATCTCCCTGTAATCATCAGGGGCAATTTTATCCAGTGCCTTGCGTGTGACAAATACTTTGGACTTCATACCTATTTCCTCCCCTTAAATAGAATTACTCCCAATTGCCGATATTTCATTCGGTAAAGGGTGAATTTCCATGACAAACAGAATAGCACGTATAGGGCATATCGCGTGGTTTTAACATTTCAGTGGAAGGCAAATTAGCCCTGCTAACTATAATTGGAAACCAGACAAAGTGTAATACATTTTCCACTTTTGGTCAAGAATACGAAAAACCTGTAGAGGCTTGGCTGAAGCTCTTCAATCTTTCAATCATAGCCTGCCAGTGGGTTCCTTTCCAGAATAGCCTGTGACATTGAGGGCATTCCATATAGGTTTCATGGTTTTGATAGACATAGGGTGGTACCCGTCCTTGCACCTTTGATTTGTTGATACCGATCAGCGGTTCATTGCACTCCAGGCAAATGCTAAAAGGTTGGAAGAGTGGATTTACTCCGAGCGCGTCGATAACCTGCAACATCTGGCGCTCTGGCTGATCGTATTTTATCAGGACGGCCTTGATTTTCCCGCTGGTCACCAGATTTCTTTTAGTAATCTGGCTATCACCGGTCAGGATAATCCTGTTTTCTTCGAGGGCCTGAGTTACCATTTCCGAGTCATCGGTGCCTTTAAAATAGAGGGTATCGTAGCCGGCCATACGAAGCCACCTGGCGAGTTTGCCCACGTTGGCATCGACGATAAAACTGGGGGTAAGTGTTCTTCCCTCCTCTTTCATAGCTGTCTATAGTACCTGATGATATGCCTACATAATGGGGAAGTCAATAACAGGTATGAGGCCGGTTGTAATAAGGAGTAATCGCCGTATTTACAGACTGATTTCTATTCCTTCATAGCCGGTCGTTATGTTGTGTTGCAGTCTTCTGGCGACACTGTCAATCTCAGCCTTGATTTCATCTTCAAGGTCTGGGTAGAGGTGTATCAGGACTACCTGCGGAAGGTAATTTTTAGCTTTCTGGAAACTTTTTAGCTCTCCTTCAAGAAGGGATGGTGTCAGGTGCCCCTTTTCCATGGCGAAGGAATTATAGCGGTTGGAAGCGATAACCTCGGTAATGAGCAGATCCGGGGATACCTGCTGCCAGAAGTCCAACCCTGGCCCGGTATCTCCAGTATAGAGCACCTTCTTTCCGTCCGCAGATTTAATCTGGAAGCCCAGCGTTGGCACCGAGTGGTTCGACCGCACGGTGAAAATGCTGTGACTGCCGATAGTGTATGTGTGGTAGGGTTCCACCGGAATGAAATTGGCCGGGCTGGTCGATGTTTCTTTTAAGAACTCGGGATACACCTGGCCGTTCAGCAGGTACTCGGAAAGCACCCGGTAAACTTCTTGAGATGAATAGATATCAACGGAGGATTCGCGCAGGTAGAAGTTCATCAAAAGCGAAGGTATGTCCCTGATGTGGTCATAGTGCTGGTGAGTTAACAGAACTGAATTCAATTTTAACTGAGCATCCATCGAGAGGCTGGAAGTCAATCCTCCAGCATCGATTGCGATGGTATCA
>JAWOBD010000033.1:0-4474 GCA_046498175.1 Dehalococcoidales bacterium
CAATATTTCCGCCCTGCCCCCGGTAGTTAACTTGCTGCCGGTAATTCGAGCCGGTATAACCCTGCTGTCGTTGAAAACCAGAACATCGCCTTCCGAAAGGAATTCGACAATCTCACGAAAGGTGCGGTGTTCCAAACTTGAGTCGCTGCGCCTGAGAACCATCAGCCTGGAATCATCCCTTGGCTCCACCGGCTGCTGGGCGATAAGTTCTTCAGGAAGGTAGTACTGGAATTCGCTGGTTTTCATCTTCGATAAAATATGATCCTTATCAGAGGAGCATCTCTTATTTGGAAAAGGGCGGTTATTGAGTCAGTACCGAATGTGAGGATACGGAAGGAATTATTACCGCCATATCTTCGTGTCTATTCCTTCGAGCCATTGAACATCCAGGGCTGGTGCACACGATCGTCATAGGGCTTGCTGGCAACAACAAAATCAGCCGGTATTCCGGTTTCCGCTCTGGTTCTTTCGGCGATAGCTGCAAGCTTCTGGCTGTCTGCTTCGATCAGGGACGAAGCCGCCGGGGGCCTGTGAAGCGAATATATCTGTACCGCTTCCGGTTTGATTTCGCTGATACGCTCCATCCATTGGTACACTGACCTTTCTCCGGTGTTGCTTGGTTCTCCGTCTACAAACATCGTCTGTATTATGATATTGTCCAGGGATTTTAAACCATCCAGTATATCTTCGTAGCGCACGTCCGAGCAGGGCATATTGATTCTATGGAAGGTATCCCTGTCCCCGGCATCAAGTTTCATTATACGAAAATCCAGTTTTGACAAAGCTCTGTAAACCATGGGATCTGATAGCTTCGACGAGTTGGACAGTATCCCGAGTTTCGCTTCAGGTATGTACCTTCCTTTCAATGATGCGGCTATGTCAACCATTTCATCGAAATATGGGTGAAGCGTTGATTCTCCATTACCGGAGAAGGTGAGGTTATCAATTTGCCGGCTGTCAAGCAAAAGGTCCTCAAGGGAATTGTATAGATCCTCGGTAGAGGGAAGGTCTTTAAGTTTGTTCCTACCATCCAGTGTGCATATGTTCGTCCAGCCATACTGACAGTATACACAGTTAAATGAACATAGCTTGTATCTCGCCGGGCATATGTTGATACCCAGAGACCATCCAAGTCTTCGTGATTTTACCGGCCCGTATATTGGAGATGGCTGTAAAGCTATATTGTTCGTAGATTTGTTGCTGCTGTTCAAATTATGAACTTAATCTCCTTTTATATAATGTTCTATAATTATAGCATATTACGGTTCCACTCCTTTCCATTTAGATAAAATATACTGTTTCGGTTTGGGGAGGTAAAAGTGATAGAATTGGCCTGTATATAATTGTGGTAGGAACGTATCGGTTGCGGTATTTCTGGAAATATCCGGCAAGATTTTTAGTGTGGTGGCTCGATAGTCTCTTTTACCTGCCTTCCAGGGGTGAAAAAGGCTTTAAAAAGCGCTGCCTATCCGGTACAAATTTGGCCGCAGGAGGAAAGATACTTGACCTCTGTTGCGGAAATGGCTCTATGGCCTCCATGATAGCGGAATTAGTTGACGGACGGGGCCAGGTAATCGGCCTTGATATAGATGCTACGTCGCTGAATATAGCCAGTGTTAGTACAGACAGCAGGCAGGTACATTTAATTAATGCTGACTCAGGGCATATACCCCTTTCTCCGGCAGTCTTTGATACCTGCTTTATCGTGCTGGGTATGCACCATATGACAGCTGGTATTAGGGCTGCTACGCTTTCTGAGGTTTACCGTGTACTCAAACCTGGAGGAAGTCTGTTTATAGTGGATTACGGATTATCTGGCAACTTGTTTGCCCGATTAGCTGCAAGGACAATTGTCAGACTTATCGAGGATGATACGGCCTACCGTATGTTGACTGACCGTAGTTTATGGAACGAGGTAAGGCAGGCTGGGTTTACTATAAAGGGTAGAAAATCAATACAGGGCCAGGTTATACAGATACTTCAGATGGAAAAGGAATGCTATCAATAGCTATAAATATTATGTAAAGTATCCGTATTATGTTTGAAGCCCTGCCCCTTCCGCTAATTGTAGAAATCACTCTATGCTGATGATAAGGTTTTTCTTTTGACGGTAGTGTTCCAGCGTTATCCGGTGGGTTTCCCGACCAAAGCCTGATGATTTATAGCCGCCGAAGGGCGTGTGTGCCGGGCTTATGCCGTAATTGTTTATCCAGATACGTCCTGCTTCGAGGGCAGAAGCAATGCGAAGGGCGCGGTTGATGTCTCTGGTCCATACAGCCCCTGCCAGCCCGTATTTACAGTTGTTGGCCATACCGACCACTTCACTCTCGTCTCTGAATTTTATGACGCAGAGTACCGGGCCGAATATCTCCTCCTGAGCAACTCTCATGCTGTTATCTACTTCGGTAAGTATGGTAGGCTCCATGAAATAGCCCTTGCCAAGATCATTTTCCGTGATTCTTCTTCCTCCACAGGCTACTTTGGCGCCCTCCTTTTCACCGGCGTGTACATATTCCAGTATCTTTAGAAGGTGTTTTTCGTTGATTTGCGGTCCCATTTCAGTTTCTTCTTTCCAGGGTAGGCCTACCTTGGTACTGTCAAATATTTTGACAAGTTCGTTAACAAAGTCCTGGTATAGATCCTCGTGGACGAAGGCTCTGGACCCTGCAGAGCAATCCTGCCCCTGGCTGCTGAGAATGGCGCTTGCTGCAGCCTTAACTGCTTTTTCCCAGGGGCAATCAGGGAAAAATATATTTGCGGACTTGCCGCCAAGCTCCAGTGTTACCGGGATTAACTTGCTTGCTGCAGCATGAGCGGCGGTATATCCGGTATCGGTTGAACCGGTAAAGGCTATCTTGCTGACCTTTTTATTTTCCATGAGATAATTTCCGGTGGTATTGCCGGGGCCGGTGATAATATTCAGTACGCCGGGCGGCAATATTTCCTGGCAGAGTCTCCCTATTTCCAGGAGGCTCAAGGGGGTGTTGACCGATGGCTTTATGACCACGGTATTGCCGGCAGCGAGTGCCGGGGCCATTTTCCAGGCTGCTATCAGCAGAGGGTAGTTCCAGGGCACAATCTGTGCAACCACCCCCAGGGGTTCGTCGAGGGTAATACTTAGTGTGGATTCATCGATCTTTACCGAGCGGCCTTCATCACCGCGAATTACCCCTGCGAAATAGCGGAAGTGGTCGGCCGTATCCGGTAAATCCGAGTAGAGGGTTTCCCGGATGGGTTTACCGCTATCCATTGTCTCTATCATGGCCAGGCGTTCGCTGTTATCTTCTATGGCCTGCGCTACCTGTAATAGTATACGGGAGCGCTTGCCGGCGCTGCAGTTTCGCCATTTAAGCCAGGCCTCGTATGCAGCGGAAACTGCGCTATCGACGTCATCTTGACCTGCCTCGATAAAGGTAGACAGCAGCGATCCGTCAGACGGGCAGTAGGTCTCCAGTATTTTATTTCCACTCCCCTCTGTCCAGCTTCCCCCGATGAATAGCTTGTTTTCCTGAGGTATCGTTACTTTCATAATTTCCCTCCTCCTATCAGTATGTGCATTATATTAGATGAATTTTACGAATACAAAGTAAGATTGGCTAATACATAGAACGTCAAACATTCATATTATGTAAGAAAAAGGCCCTGGCTTAGCTGAATTAAGCCAGGGCCTGTAGTAAACGATGCAAAGACCTATGTCTATTCCAGATACTTGCGCAGTTTTTCCGGAACCAGGCTCGGATCGTTGGTTTGGGCTGGAATTACAGGGGGTTGGCCGTTTTCTTCCATGACAGCCATACCGTCTTCGCTGAGCAGGTAATCCAGCCAGGCTATACCCATTTCCTCCTCCTCGGTCCCCTTGGGTATGGTTACTCCGTAGACAATAGCTTTTCCCCTCTTTTCGATGGTTTCCCCAGGCTCGGAGCCCGCGATTTCCACAACTGCGGTGGAATAAAAATCGCTGTAGCTCTCGTCAGCCAGGTTTAGCTGGGGAGGAAGCTCCACATAGTTGAGGTTGTGCTGCGAGGCTACCGAGGTATATTCGAAAGCATAATCCAGGTCCCCCGATTCCAGCAGTGCGATGAGGTCAACCGACTTCGGCCGCATAGTGTCTCCCTCGGCCTGGTAGAGCGAGTCATACAAACCTTCTGTACCATAGTGTTCCTCAGCCAGTTGCCAGACCATCAGGGTACGATATCCGCACGGGTCCTGGTCCGGGTCACTGCGTCCGTAGGTAACCCCCTCTTCCTGCAGTATTTCGTACCAGTTGTCGCTGTTTATTTCGTCGGCGAATTGAGAATTGTCGTTGTAGGCAATACACATCTGGTTGGTGGCAAAAATAATATACCAGCTGGCATAATCGGGGAACATCAGTTGCGGTATCAATGTGTAATCAGCCGAGCCGATAACGCCGCATTCCCGGTTTAGTTCAATGAACTCGGTAGCCCCGCCGCTCTTTGTGCACCAACCCCAGGTC
>JAWOBD010000025.1:0-5115 GCA_046498175.1 Dehalococcoidales bacterium
GGTCGTTATATTAAACTACCTTATGTTCACCCGGTGCCCTATTAGCGGGGATATGATTATTTATTTCACCGCTATTATTCGGGGTTTGCCCGGTGTTTCTTCACGGATTATTTCATTTATACTGCTTTGAGGGAAGGTGACAGACAGATGGTGTTTGACCTGGTAGAGGTGTATCTAGGCCTGGGTTCGAATATGGGTGATCGTCAGGGAAACCTCGATAAGGCCCTTGAAATCCTTTCCCAGAGGATGAAAGTATCCCGTATCTCCTCGTTCTACGATACCGATCCGATGGGCAACGTCGACCAGCCCCGTTTTCTGAATATGGTCTGTCTGGCCCATACCAGGCTGGAACCGGCGGCACTGCTCGCTCTGGGTAAGGGTATTGAGAGCAAGATGGGCAGGGTATTCGGCAAGGTCAATGCACCTCGTCCCATTGACATCGATATTCTTATTTATGGTGACCGGGTTGTGGAAACCCCGGAGCTGATCATACCGCACCCCAGAATGACGGAAAGGGGTTTTGTACTGGTACCCCTGGCTGAGATTGCGCCTGGGTTGAAACACCCGGCAAACGGAAAGACGGTTAAAGAGCTACTGGATAATCTGCCCTGTGTTCAGGGCGTATTTAAATTGGATAAAGCTTGAGGAGGAGTGATGTATCAGGTATCTATCGAGCAGCATTTTGATGCTGCTCATTATCTGCGTGAGTACGAGGGCAAGTGCGAGGCGCTTCATGGCCATCGTTTTCGTGCTGTGGTAAGGGTAGAGGCTTCCGCTGTTGATAGCGCGGGAATGGCCTATGACTTTACCAGGCTAAAAGCCCACCTCAGGGATATTACATCCCGTCTTGATCACACCTGTCTGAATGACCTGCCGCCGTTTGATATTATAAACCCGTCTTCGGAGAATCTGGCCCGGAACATATTCGATGAGCTCCAAGCCAAGCTTGATGGTGAGCCGGTTACCCTTGCCTGTGTTGAGGTCTGGGAGTCTCCGGAAAGCAGGGTAGCCTATACTCCCGATTAGCCTGACTTTTCCTGGGGCAGGAGATTCGGTATGGTATCCCGGATGGGGTAGCTCACGTCGCATTTCTGGCAGTAAAGCGAACCGGTAACTACCTCCTCCTCATTCTCTTCCTCTATCTCAAGCTTGAGCTCTCCCTTGCATACCGGGCAGACCAGTATATCCATAAGTTCTCTTTTCATAACCGGATTATATCATAGAACCGTTCATTTTATGGCAATGAGTTCAATTGAAACGGTTGTGTTGATGGGCAAGGCAGCCTGCCTTACTTAACCGGTGCCTCAGGTGAAACTGCCTGGGGAGCAGCTTGGCGCGGAAGATGTCGTACCGAATATTGAGAACACCCTTTTGACCTGCTGTTCACTACAATAGGGGCATTTGATATCGCTGTCGCTATCGGTCATACCCCGCCGGAGCTCGAACCGCTCACCGCAGTTGGTGCACTCATACTCATATATTGGCACAGCCTAACCTCCGTTGCTTGAGTGATCGCTCCTTTTATTGTAAATCAGCCTGCGGTATAATTCAAACGGAATTGTTATGTAAGGAGGGATCATAATGGCGCACTTGGACCTGAATGGTACCCGCCTGTACTACGAAGATTCGGGTAATGGACAGCCGGTGGTTTTCATTCATGGAGTATGGATGAGCGGGCAGTTCTTCAGAGAGCAGGTGCCGTACTTTGCCCGACATTACCGGGTTATTGTTCCGGACCTGCGCGGGCACGGGCGCTCAGCACCGGTACACTACGGCCATACCCTACCTGTATATGCCCGGGATATAGGCGAGATGATAGATTGTCTTGGTCTGAGGGATGTCGTACTGGTGGGCTGGTCGATGGGCAGCATGGTCATCTGGGAATATTTCCGGCAGTTTGGCTTGAAGAACATTAAGGCTACGGTCGTTATCGACCAGCCTGCTACCGATTTTACTAACGATGAATGGTCAATGGGGCTTTTTGATTTCTCAGGGCTGCGAGATATGATGGCTGCCGTGCAGACGGACCGGGAAGGTGCCGTACGTACGCTCATTCCGCTGATGTTAAAAGATGAGCCGTCAGGAGAAGACTTCCGCTGGATGTTTGATGAGATAACCCGCTTGCCTGAATCCGTTGCCAGCGCCATTCTCTTTGACCAGACCCTGCGGGACTACCGGCAGGTTGTTCCGGATGTTGATGTTCCCACGCTGTTATGCTTCGGGCGGGATGAAAAGCTTTACCCTGTTGCGGCCGGAGAGCATCTCCTTGAAAATCTTCCTGACTCCAGGCTGGTTGTCTTTGAGGAAAGCAGCCATTGCCCGTTTCTGGAAGAACCCGATCGTTTCAACCGGGAGGTAGACAGGTTTATTCAGTCCCTGGACTGATTTTTCGTACGCTCTAATTCGAGGAGTTCCTGGTTCGTTTTGTTCCTTAGGTAGCGCATATATGTTATTATTGATTGCATATTGACATGAACATTCGGGGGAAAGGAGATTAAATGGATAGAAGCAAAAGGGTACAGTGGATATATTCCTCACGCGATAATAGGGAGCTTGCCGATCGGTACGACCAGTGGGCCAGGGACTATGATGCTGACCTTGACGAGGTTTTTGGTTGGGAGGGCCCGATGAAGGCTGTAGAATACCTGGTTCGATACGTGCCCGGAAAAGAATCCAGGATTTTGGATGCCGGAGCGGGTACAGGGTTAGTGGGAGAGTTGCTTGCCAAACAGGGATATAGCAATCTGGTAGCGATGGACCTCTCTGCCCAAATGCTCGAGGAAGCGAGGAAGAAAAATGCCTATATCGAGTTTCACCAGATGGTGATGGGGGAGCCGCTGGACTATGCGACCGATTCTTTCGCTGCTGTAATCAGCCTCGGAGTATTGACGGTGGGGCATGCCCCGGCCAGTTCTCTGGACGAACTTGTTCGTATAACTAGCCCCGGTGGCTATATCGTGTTTTCCTTACGGCCCGATGTACACCGCGAAAACGGATTCAAGGCAAAGCAGGATGCCCTGGAATCTTCAGGGAAATGGAAGCACGTCGATGTGAGCGATGAGTTTCAACTTCTTCCCAAGGGTGAGCCGGATGTGACCCACCAGATATGGGTTTACCAGGTGGCCTGAGGTTGCTGAAAACGCGTGCATCTATATCCGCAGCAATAACGATAATCAAGGGGTTAAAATGCCGGAAGTAGTGTACCGTCCCATAGGGCAGATTTACTCGCCGTTCCGGTCTGTAGAGGGGATGCCGATTCAACCCAGCGGCGCGGTGGGGATAAAGGGGACGGTAAAAGTATTTGCCGAATACTGTGACGGTCTGAAGGACCTGGATGATTTCTCTCACTTAATACTCATCTATCATTTCCACTTATCGGGTGGATATATCCTGCAAACCCGGCCCTTTATGGAAGATAAAACACACGGCATATTTGCCATTCGGGCACCGTCGCGGCCGAACCCCATCGGTTTCTCTGTGGTGCGCCTGCTCGAAATAGAGGGATGTGTGCTGCATATAGAGGACGTCGATATTGCTGACGGAACACCTTTGCTTGATATCAAACCCTATGTACCGGACTTCGACAGGCGGGAAGCGGACCGGATAGGCTGGCTTGAGGATAAATCCGGGCTGGCAGGCGAACACCGGGCAGATAGCCGGTTCAAGCCTTAAAATTAATAATTTACTCTCCTCATGGAAACTTATGCCAGCAGAGGCTCATGCTGTAACAGTGGCGAAAGATGACAGGCATGGTCAGCCGAAGATATCGTTAACCATGCCTGTGTAATATGTAATATATCTACTATTTTATCCGCCGCATCCTCCTCCGCCGCTGGGTGCTGCCGGTATCTCGGCACCAGCGCCGGTGGCCAACGGATAGTCCACGCTTGTTCCCGGGTCAAATCTCATGGGAGCAATTTCCGAGTCGGTAGTCCATCCGCTGATGCCCCAGAGGAGGTTCACCGCATCATAGCCAAGCGCATTGAGTATTGCTGTGGCCTGGCTTCCGGTTCGCCCGGTATAGCAGTAGACCACAATCTGTCTATCCGGGTCCAGTTTCTGCAGGTTTTCCTTCTTGGCTATGTCCTTTAAACCGATATTTATGGCGCCCGGTATATGCCCTTTTTCGTAATCCTCTGCTTTGCGTATGCTCAATATTACCGGGTCATTGGACGAGTTGTCGTCGGTAATCAGGTCATAGAGGTCGGCGGCCTTTATGTTCTTGAAACCGCTGCTCGCGTAGTTATCGCATGCTTTCTGGACAATCTCAGATATATCCGTGGAGGATGTGTTATTGATGTCGGGAAAACCGAAGTTTCCATCCGCTTCGTTGGCTGTGGTTTCGATGGGCAGGTCCGTGGTCGGGTTGGAGAACTGCTTGTTGGCGACTTCGGTATCCAGAGTCCATCCCATTATACCCCAGGTAAGATTGGTGGTATCGTAACCGCACAGGTTTAGCAGTGCTGCAAGCTGGCTGCCGCTGTGGCCTGTATAGCAGTAGGTATAGATATGCTCATCCTCCGGCAGTCTGGTCAGATATTCGGTCTGGAAAAGGGTGCTGCCGGCCATGTTTATGGCTCCCGGTATGTGGCCGGTGGCGAAGTCTTCTGCTCCCCGGCAGCTTATAATATACGGGTCTCCGCTCAGCATTGCACCGAGCAGGTCTTTGGATGAGATATTTAGCAACGTGTCCGGGTCATTAAGATAGTCATCAGCAGTTTCGGCGATTACGTCGAACTGTGATGCTGGTGGTGCCTCTTCTGCCATGGCTATCGAGAAAATCGGAATCAGTACCAGGGCAGCTATACCGAATGCGAGCATGGCACGCTTCATCTTCATTTTGGCTGTCCTCCTTCTTCTCAATCAAGATTCCTGAGTGGCCTGATGAATAGAATCCAGGCCATAAACCAGCATCCGAAGATGATGAAAGCACCACCGAGTATAGAGCTTACAGCAAGCTGGGGTACTCCGCTCAGGATATGGGTGATATTACATCCTCCCGCCATGGCGGCTCCGAATCCCATGATGGCTCCGCCAAAGAAGGTCTGTACCAGTGTCTTTGGTGACGGCGCTCGGAACTGGAATTCGCCGGTGCCTCTGGCTGCCACAAAGGCA
>JAWOBD010000070.1:0-19893 GCA_046498175.1 Dehalococcoidales bacterium
CGCAGTAAAGGGGTGGTGTTCGGAATCCCAACGCTTAATTTTATTATCCCAGTGGAAGAGAGGGAAGTCCCGGATGAAGGCAAAGGCAAGCAGGTTCTTGTCAGCAAGATCGAGCCGGTTCCCCATCTCCATGCGTAGATCACCCAAGGCGGAGCTCACCACGCTGTCATTACCTGCGACAATGAGCATCAGGTCTCCAACGGTGGCGCCTATCCGTTCCGCCATCTGTCTGACCTGCTCCAGAGTGAGGAACTTGCTCGCTACCGACTTCACCATGTCCATCGTCAGATCGTCCATAGATATGCCCGGCTCGCCCAGGGCGATGGTGACCAGGCCGCCTGCTCCTGTCTGTCTTACCCTACGGTTGAGTTCGTCGAGCTGGCGGCGTGAATACCCGCCACAGCCCGGAGCAGCAATACCCTTTATCCTGCCTCCTTCACCGGCTACGGAGCGGAAAATGGCGAAATCGGTTTCCCCGGCGATGTCGGTAAGGTCGGCTATCTCCATGCCAAAACGAAGGTCGGGCTTGTCGCTGCCGTAGTGTTCCATTGCCTCGGTATAGCTGAGGTGGGGGAACGGCTTGAGAATGCTCATATCTGGCTTTACCTCCGCCACCATTCCAATGAAAAGTTCCTCGAAGAGATTCAGTATATCCTCTTCGTCGATGAAGCTCATCTCCAGGTCGAGCTGGGTGAACTCGGGCTGCCGATCGGCACGGGTGTCCTCATCGCGGAAGCACCTGGCTATCTGGAAGTATTTCTCCATACCGGCCACCATCAGGAGCTGCTTTATCTGCTGGGGTGATTGGGGTAGGGCATAGAACTTGCCGGCATGGAGGCGGCTGGGAACCAGATAATCCCTGGCCCCCTCCGGAGTGCTCTTTATCAGGATGGGGGTTTCTACCTCGATGAATCCCCGCTCATCGAGAAAATCACGGATGTACTTTATTGTCCTGTGGCGCAGGATGAGGTTCTTCTTCATACGGCTGCGCCGGATGTCGAGGTAGCGGTATCTCAGGCGCAGGCTTTCCTCGACATCGGAATCCTCGTTGATGTAGAAGGGCGGAGTTCTTGCCTGGTTGAGTATCTCGGCGCTTTTTGCAATTATCTCTACATACCCGGTAGCCAATTTGGGGTTCTCCGTACCTGCGGGACGTGCCGTAACCTTGCCGGTTATCCTGACGACGTATTCGCTGCGCATTCTGCTGGCGGTCTCATGGCATTCCCCGGCAATTTCCGGGTTGAAGGCTATCTGGGTTGTGCCCTCTTTATCGCGCAGGTCGATAAATATCAGCCCGCCGTGGTCCCGTCTCCGGTCAACCCACCCGGCGAGAGATACCTCGGTGCCGATATGCTTCCTATTCAGTTCTCCGCAGCTATGGGTTTTTAACAAAAAAGTCCTCTGGGAAAAGATATACGCTGATTATAGCCCATATCGAGTGCGCTCTTCAAACACAGGTGACAGGCCGGCAGGGCTATTGTGGAAGGAGAGCGCGAACTGCCAGATAGGCGAGAGATTGACCTTAACGGAACTTAAGATAGAATAGAAGTCAATCCATTTGCTTTGGTAGAGGTATCCCGACCGGTCTGATATTAGCGTGAATGGGAGTGGTCTGTTTCGAGCTTACCTCGCCGCGACTCGACGAGCACGTTGTTGATGAAGTCCATAGGTATCTTGCTCATCTTGGCGATTTCCATTACCGATTCCTGGAATACGTCGCTCAGGTGCCACGATTCCTTGCACTTGGCCAGCAGGCTGGTAAAGGCGCTCTGAAGCTCTCCGATGGAGGCCTCTTCTTCGTGCAACTCCAGGCACTGCTCGCAGTCGGCGGCGACATCGATGAAATCTCGCAGACTGTCCTGAAGCAACTCCCCTTCGCGCGACAAAAACCTCTTGGCAAGCTCAAGTTGTTCTTTGTTAACCTTTAGACTATAGACAACTAGATCACCCATAATTCCACCCCCCATTGAGGCTTCAGAAGTCTATAGCATTATCGTACCGCAAGGTAAATTTTTTGTCAATAATAAAAACGGGCTGGCGTAAAATATTGCACTACGCCCCCAGGTCTGGTAAACTCAGCTATGGTATGGGCCGCTAGCTCAACTGGCAGAGCAGCTGACTCTTAATCAGCAGGTTAGAGGTTCGATTCCTCTGCGGCTCACCATTTTCCAAGCTGCCCAATAAACACAAGAATTTGAGCATTTTATACCACGCCAATCTTGTATTTGGTCCTGTAGAATTAATACCACCCAAACCTTCATGATAAGATAACGAAGGTGTTATCATGCCCCGGAAAATACTTGTAAGTGCCTTTTTCGTATACTTTAGCCTGTTTACATCTATAATGTGTGTTCCTCCTATGGAACACATTATAAGAGAAGAATTATTACTGACGCATGCTGAAACAGGCATGCTCTTTGCCATACCATTTCTAATGCTGGTAGGACTGGCTATCCCGGCTGGACGTACTGCCGATCTAATAGGCGTCAGAAAATCTGCTGGCATCGGAATTGTCATATTGGCTGTGGGTTCCATGTTAAAGAGCACAAGCACGGATGCCTCCAGTCTGTTTATATTCACCTTTATTTGTGGTGCCGGGTTCGGCTGGATATTTCCCACCTTGCCCAAGTTTGTGAGCACCTGGATTTCCCGGGAGAGATCCGGTAGGACTACAGGAATACTTGTCAGCGGTTTGGCTGCTGGTAGCGCCATGGCTATGGCCCTCACCATGCCTTTTATTTACCCCGTAACAGGCACCTTTCAGGGTGCCTTCTTCATATGGAGCATACTACCTGCTGTGGCGGCCATTTTGTGGTGGACGTTAGTTAGAGAACCTTTAGAATATGGCATCGATAATCGGTCGGCGACCAAAAATCCTGCGCAAATATTCTCTTTATTGCGTAACAAGAATCTGTGGTTAATTGCTGCGCTGCTATTCTTAAACGAATTCTTTATTATGACCTGGTTTGGATGGAGCCCCTCATTGTTAATTTTAAAGGGCGCTAAGCCGGATATTGCCGGACTGATAAGCTCGATAACTGTCTGGGTAAGTATACCTGCTGCTTTCTTTATGACCAGAGCGGCCTATAAAATGGGTGTAAGGAGGCCATTTCTCTGGATACCTTCTATCATCTTGGCCTTTGCTGCCTGGGGCGCGATACATATGAATTTAACAATAAGCTGGCTGATTATGGCTCTTGTAGGAGTTGCTGAGGTTACCAGGTTTGCGACAGTATTGGCACTCCCGGTAGATATAATGTCCAAGAGGCAGGTGGGAATTGCCAGCGGTTTGGTTATGTCCATTGGTTATGCAGGAGGGTTCATCGGGCCCTGGATAACCGGGCGAATTATGGACATTACAAAGAATTTCGATATTTCTCTATTAATTCTCGTTGGTATATCCATAGCTTCGGTTGGTATCGCATTCAAAATACCGGAAACCGGGGCAAAGGCATCAACATATGAGAGGGTGAACCTGCGGACAGAAACGGGGAATTAAATTTCACAGAATTACCTATGATTCATACCTGAATTGATATTGCCTCTACTTCTCTTTTTTAAATTATGGTAATTATAAAGTCGGGTAATCGATATGTAGCTATAGATACAAATAAGTAACAGAAGTCACGAAGGTGTAATCGCCGAGTCGTAATCGTAATTCGTCCAAAGCTCCTGACTTTCCGAAATACGCTCACTATGATGAGCATATATTAGTATTTGGAGCGATGAAGTATTGAATCCGCACAACAATTACGACAAGCACTCAAAAAGTTGGATAAGAAATAAAATCAGGGGGACGCATATAGCGTCCCCCTGATTACAATTAGAAGAACTGTTAATAATTATTATACTGTGCGCCTCCGGGCAAAGAAGATAGCTAGCCCAACGCCTACAGAGCCCAGAATGATGGCGACTATGGCAGGTGTGCCCAAACCGCCACCATCTGCTTCAGCAGGTGTAATAACTACATTGTAATCCTCTACCATAAACCAGCCAGATTGGTTCGATATCAACGAAGCGGAGAGATACGTTTTCCCGGGCAAGTAACGGTATATATAATATTTTGAGATTGACAAGTTGACAAATTGTATTTGCCATCTTCATGTTGTATAATGATAGCAGTGGTTTCAGTTTAGGTTGTTACAGAGTTTTACAGACCTTTATAAGTTTCTAAATACGTAGGATGACCGAAAACCCTAACCAACTATAGTAAAAGGAGGTCATCCTATGAGTTTTCAGGACAAGTCCATCCAGTGTTCCGACTGCGGAGCTACCTTCACTTTCAGTGCTGACGAACAGGAACTCTTTGCTTCCCGCGGCTATACCAACGACCCCAAGCGTTGCATGTCGTGTCGTCAGGCCAGGAAGTCAGAGCGTAATGGAAACGGCGGTTATGGTTCCGGATATGGAAACAGACGCCAGATGTTCCCGGTGACGTGTAGCGAGTGCGGTAAGGACACTGAAGTCCCCTTCGAACCTAGTGACGGCAGGCCAGTGTACTGTAGCGACTGCTATCGTAAAGTCAGAACAGACCGATAGCCCTGGCGTCGTGCGAAGATCATACATACGCCGGGATAATCTGGCGTATGTATGTGATCCCCAAACAGACCGGCTGCGCTGCTAACGGATATCGCAGTCAATATGGAGGAATCCAGATGGAATTAAAGAATCAAGATGAACATTTAACCAGAGAAGCTGGGAGGCTTGCCAGGGAAAAGGCGAGGAGGGAATCCTGGTTTGCTGGTGAGAAGACCATTGAAGAGGCTCAGAGGCTAGCCAGCGTTGAGCGTACGGAAAAACGCCCGGCCGAGGAAGTCGAACAACTGGCAAACGAACAGAAAAGAAAAAAGGATTATCTTGCCCGGGAAAGGGCAAATGAAGAGTCTCAGAGGTCGGCTGGAATCAGGCGTACGGAAAAACGCGCGGCCGAGGAAGCCCAGCAACTGGCAAACGAACAGAAAAGGAAAGAGGCTTATTTTGCCCGGGAAAGGGCAATTGAAGAGTCTCAGAGGTTGGCTGTAATCAAGCGTACGGAAAAACGTGCGGCCGAGGAAGCCGAACAACTGGCAAACGAACAGAAAAGGAAAGAGGATTATCTTGCCCGGGAAAGGGCTATCGAAGAGGCTAGCCAGGCCAGAAGAGCAAGAGAGATGAAAACCGACAACCTTTAAGTCATGCTTGAGGTAACATGATCCTTTTCGCACAAAAGGAGTTAAAAAATTGAAGATACTTTTGGTTTATCCCCAATACCCCGATACCTTCTGGAGCTTCAGACACGCTCTGAAGTTTACTCACCAAAAAGCGTTGAATACGCCCCTGGGCGTATTGACTATCGCCGCTATGCTGCCGGAAGATTGGGAGAAGAAAGCGGTGGATATGAACACGACTAAATTAAGCGACAGGGATATTGAGTGGGCTGACTATGTTTTCTTGAGTGCCATGATTGCCCAGCAAAAGTCTGCCCGGGAAGTCGTAGATAGATGCAAAAAACTCAATAAGAAGGTAGTTGGCGGAGGGCCTCTCTTTACCACGGGATATAACGAGTTTGATTTCAGTGATGTTGACTATACCGTAATGAATGAGGCGGAAATCACCCTGCCGCTTTTCCTGGAAGATCTGAAAAACGGGTGTCCCAAGCCCGTTTATCAAACCGATGAGAGGGCCGATGTCACCAGGACACCGACCCCTATGTTTTCGCTTCTTGACTTACAAAAGTACGCCTCGGTCACCATCCAGTACTCACGCGGATGCCCTTTTGACTGCGAATTTTGCGATATTGTTGTTCTGGACGGACACAAGCCGCGGACCAAGTCCAAAGAGCAGGTAATATCTGAACTGGACGCTGTTTATGAGGCAGGGTACAGAGGTGGTGTATTTATCGTTGATGATAACTTTATTGGAAACAAGAAAAAACTTAAGGCGGAAATCCTGCCTTTAATAGCTCGATGGCAGGAGCAAAGGAATTACCCGTTCACTTTTCTTACTGAAGCATCCATAAACATGGCTGATGATGAAGAACTGATGCAGCTAATGTCCGGAGCTGGGTTTAATAATGTATTTGTAGGTATAGAAACTCCAAACGAGGAAAGCCTGTGTGAGTGCAATAAGTACGCTAACAAGAATCGTGATATGGCGGCTTCAGTTAGGATACTGCAAAACCATGGCTTTCAGGTAATGGGTGGTTTTATAGTGGGTTTTGATAGTGACCCGGCTTCCATTTTTAAGAGCCAGATAAATTTCATCCAGAAGACGGGTATCGTTACGGCCATGGTCGGCATACTTATGGCTCCTCCCGAAACAAAGTTGTGGCACCGTTTAATGAAGGAGGGGCGAATTATACCGGGCGGTACCGGCGATAACACGGATGGGACCACCAATATGGTCCCGAAAATGAATTTTGATGTTCTCGTTAACGGATACAAACAGATTCTGGAATCGATTTATTCACCTAAACAGTACTATGAACGGATTGCTACCTTCCTGAAAGAGTACCGGCCCAGCCGGAATTTATCTTCCAGTATTAAACTCGGGGCCGGCGAACTGGTGACATTACTCAGGGCAACATTTATACTGGGTTTTAAAGATAAGGCTTCGCGACATTATTGGAAGCTTATCTTTTCATCCCTTTTGAAGTATCCCCGCCAGATTGGTTTGTGCGTAACCCTGGCTGTTCAGGGATTTCACTTCCGCAAGGTCTATGAAAAGGTAAGAGAAATCCGGATTGACAATGCCCTGCTGGTACAGCAGAGACAGGTGCTGGAGGGATAGTCGGTATGATCACTAATGAAATCAATGAAATAAGGAGAATAGAATGAAAATCTATGTGGGTAACCTGGCCTATGATGTCACTGAGGAAGAACTTCGGCAGGAATTCGAGGCTTTCGGTGAAGTGAGCTCGGTTAGCGTTATAACCGACCGTGATACCGGACGTTCCAAGGGGTTCGCCTTTGTGGAAATGCCGTCAACGTCTGAGGGGCAGGCGGCCATCGCAGATCTTAATGGGAAAGTCGTGAAGGAGCGGACGCTTAATGTCAACCCTGCCCGGCCTCCCGCCGGCGGTAATAGAGGTGGCGGTCACTCGTCTTATGGTGACCGGAGAGGTGGTGGTTTCGGGGGAGGAAGACAGCGAAGATACTGAAATCACACCGGTTGGCCTCTGTAGGGTCATGATATGAACATTTATGTGGGCAATCTGTCCCTTGCAGTGACCGAGGAAGAGTTGCACAAGCAGTTTGCAGTCTTTGGGGAAGTGCTATCGATGAGTATCATGGACGATAAATACATCGGTAGCGGACAAACCAGAGCCTATGCCTTTGTCGAAATGGCCTCAAGAACGGAAGGTGAGGCTGCCATTGCCGGCCTCAGGGGTAAAATGCTCAAGAACCGACTCCTCGAGGTTGTTGCGGCTCTGCCTCTGGATAAGAACCGCGGAGCCTCACCCGCCGGGAAAACGGTCAATCCGTTACGTAGAAAAATACGACAAAGAGAACACTGAATTAACGGAGTGGGCTACCTGGAATGGAGCTTACCCAATATATTATTAAGGAGTTTTAATTGAGTTTCGAGTCCTTTCATCTTCATCCGAGCATCATTTCTGGTGTACATGCGCTCGGATATGTTAAACCAACACCTATTCAGCTTGAATCTATCCCGCCTATCTTGCAGGGCCGTGACCTTATCGGTCTGGCGCAGACCGGTACTGGTAAAACTGCGGCCTTTGTTCTGCCGCTCCTGGAGCGACTGTTGCCGGGACCGCGAGGTAAGGTTCGGGCGCTGGTAATTTCACCCACCCGTGAGCTGGCTGACCAGATATGTGATGCTGTAAACGACCTGGGTCAATATACCGGCCTGCGCGGAACTGCCGTCTATGGCGGCGTAGCTGCCGGACAGCAGACCCGGATTCTGCGCCGGGGGGTTGACATCGTAGTCGCCTGCCCTGGCCGGTTGCTCGATCACATCTGGCAGGGCACGATCGATTTATCGCATATTGAATTGCTGATTATCGATGAGGGCGACCGGATGTTTGACATGGGGTTTCTCCCTGATATTCGGAATATCCTGAAGTGCCTGATGGGCAAAAGACAGACACTGCTTTTCTCTGCCACTATGCCTGACGATATAAGGCGTCTCATCCGGGATATCCTGCATGACCCGGTTACCGTGCAGATTGACAGAACAGCACCGGCAACTACGGTGGCTCACACCCTGTATCCGGTAAAACAGCACCTGAAGACGGCGCTCTTGAAAGACCTGTTGTTCAAAACCAAAACCGAATCGGTGCTTATCTTTACCCGCACCAAGCACCGCGCCACACGCGTCGCATTGCAGTTGCAAAAATTCGGTTTAAAGGCGACTTCACTACAGGGTAACCTGTCACAGCCACAGCGGCAGGCGGCGCTTGACGGGTTCCGGTCAGGATCGTTAAAAATCCTGGTAGCTACGGATATTGCCGCTCGTGGTATTGATGTGCTGAGCATCTCGCACGTTGTGAACTACGACATGCCGGATACGACGGATGCCTATACACATCGTATCGGGCGTACGGGCAGGATAGGCTGTACCGGGGAGGCTTTCAGCTTCGTAACCGGGGAAGACACTGCTATGGTTCGGGCTATTGAGCAGCTTCTCAGTGCGAAACTGGAACGCCGCCATCTGCCCAGCTTCAACTATGATGGTGCTGTGGGAACGGCAAGTCCTATGCCGGCGCAACAATCACGGCGGCCATCGCCATATCGTAATAGGCGCAGTCGTAAGAATCAGATGATGTAGAGCAAGGTAACGAATATCGTATTGTTGGATAACTGATTTCTTAATAGATTCGGCCTCATGCATATTGACGTTTGTAGCAATGAGGGAATGAACTGAGGCTGAGTTTGATGGCAGAGAGAAAAATAAGCAGGTCCTGGTTAACAGGTACCTGCTTATTGCTGTGGATAGGATTTCGGCGTTAATACGCGATTACTGCGAGATGTACCCGCCGTCGGCAACGAACTCCGAGCCGGTTACCCAGGCCGACTCATCGGAGGCCAGATAAAGGCTGGCGTAGGCGATATCAAAGGGTTTGCCGATACGCCCGATGGGGTGCATCTTGCCCACCTTTTCGAAGTACTGCTCCGGTGACATACCGGAATCCGCGGCCTCTTTCTCGGTAAGCTCGGTATGGATATATCCCGGATGAACCGAATTGACCCTGATATTGTAACCGGCCCCGGCGCAGGAGAGCGCTATCGCCTTGGTAAAAGACCTTACCGCTCCCTTGGATGCGCAGTAGGCGGGCAGCTCGGCCTCTCCTACCATGGCATCGATGGAGGAAATGTTCACTATCGAGCAGGGCTCCCCGTTCTTTTTCATCGCCTCGATGGCATATTTGCAGCCCAGGAAGACCCCCGTCGAGTTGATGTTCATTATCATATTCCATTCGTCGAGCGAGGTTTCCTCAACTGTCTTGGCCAGAGAAACTCCGGCGTTGTTGACCAGCACGTTCAGCTTGCCGTATTTCTGGATGACCTCATCGATCACTTCCTTCCACCTGCTCTCGTTGGTTACGTCGAGCTGAATAAAGGTGGCTTCGCCGCCCTCCTTTTTTATGCTCTCGGCCAGTGCTGTTCCCACCTCAACCTTCTTCCTGGTAGTGATGACCACCTTCGCGCCCTCCCGGGCGAAAAGCTCGGCATGACCCCTTCCTATGCCGGCTGCTCCCCCGGTTATCATGGCAACCTTGTTGTCCAGCCTTCCCATATCTTCAGTACCTCCGTAAAAATTGTCCTCTTTACTTAAGGCGTCCGGGGAAATTCCCCGGTGCGTCGCAATGTGCATTTTCCCTAGAAGTTTATAGCCTTTATTTTGCCGTGTCAATACTTCTTTGCCCGGCATATAGATTTGCCCTCAGGTTGCAAAGGTGTACCGATAGGGTTAAAATGTAAAGCTATGAGCATCATTGTATCAGGTTCTCTGGCCTATGATAGGATAATGGACTTTCCGGAGAAGTTTTCCGACCATATACTTCCCGACAAGCTGCATGTACTGAACGTATCCTTCACCGTAAACGGTATGGTCGAGAAGCTGGGGGGGACTGCGGGCAACATTGCTTATGCCCTCTCACTGCTGGGGGAAAACCCGGTGATACTGGCTACAATCGGCCAGGACTACCACAAGTACTTCCAATCGCTTACCGGCAAGAACATCGCTACAGACGGTATCCGCATTATCGAGGGGGAATTTACCGCCAGTGCCTATATCACCACCGACCGTGCGGATAACCAGATTACCGGTTTCAATCCCGGCGCGATGAAGTATCCCTCCCGCTTCGATTTCGACGGCGTCAATCCGGAAGGAAGTATTGTAATCGTTGCTCCGGGCAACCTCGAGGATATGATGAATTATCCCCGTAGCTGTCGGTCCAGGGGCATCGACTACATCTTTGACCCAGGACAGTCAATACCAATGTGGGATGCCCAGAACCTTGCCGTCAGCATAGAAGGTGCCCGGATACTTATCTCCAATGACTACGAGCTCGAGCTCATCATGGACAAGACGGGGCTTGGCAAAAACAGGTTGCTGGAAAAAACGGGTACCATCATCACCACCCTGGGGGAGAAGGGCTCCCGCGTTTGCACCGCCGAAGGTGAAATCGATATCCTCCCTGCCGGTATCAAAAAGGTCCTGGACCCGACCGGGGCTGGGGATGCCTACCGGGCGGGACTCATCAAGGGGCTGGTCGAAGGAAAAGGTATCCGGGATGCTGCCGTGATGGGCAGCGTATGTGCCGCTTTCGCCGTGGAGAGTTACGGCACCCAGGAATACTTTTTTAGCCCGCAGGAATTCCAGGAAAGGCTGCGAGGTTATCTTGCCTGAATCCTCCCGGGTCGGGCCGGCGTTTTTTACCCGCAAAAAAACAGGCGATTTTGCCGTGCTAGCAGTATATATAGATGCAGCATTTTATTATCTGAAAAGGGGTTCTTTATTGCGCCCCTTAACCTGACCGTGTTATAATTCTAGCAGGTGAAGAATGAGTTGCGAAGTGGGTTCGAATCCCACTTTTTTATTCTGTAAAGATAATAAATTGGGGGGCTTGAGCTAAGATGAAAAGCGACTTTGTGCTCGCTATTACACAGCTTGCGGCTGAGAAAAACCTTCCCCAGGACGTGGTTATCAAGGCAGTGGAAAATGCTTTGGTGTCGGCCTACAGGAAGGACAGCTTTACCGCCAACCAGAATATCGCCGTCAGGATTAATCCCGGGAGCGGGACGGTGCAGGTGTGGGCCGAGAAGGTCGTGGTTGATGAACCGCAGGACCTTCGCCAGGAAATGTCTCTGGCAAAAGCGCGGGAGATAAAACCGGATATTGAAATCGGAGATACCATCGAGGTTGAGGACACTCCTCATAATGCCGGCCGTATCGCGGCCCAAACTGCCAAGCAGGTAATACTGCAGCGTCTTCACGAAGCCGAGCATACCGCTATATATGAGGAGTATGCTGACAAGACAGGGGAGGTTCTCACCGGGGTTGTCCGTCGTTTCGACCACAAGCAGATTTATGTTGATTTGGGTCGGACAGAAGCAGTGCTGCCACCGGTTGAGCAGATGCATAACGATAGGTACCGCGTCGGTCAGAGAATTAAGGTCTATGTTCTTGATATAGCCCAGACACCACGAGGCCCCCAGGTAATCGTATCACGAACGCACAGGGGCCTTTTGCAGCGGCTTTTTGATCTGGAGGTCCCGGAGATTGGCAGTGGCGTGGTGGAGATTGTAGCGGTGGCGCGCGAAGCCGGTTTTCGCAGCAAGATCGCGGTTGCCGCACGGCAGGAAGGAATCGACCCGGTCGGCTGTTGTGTGGGACTCCGTGGCATCAGGATACAGAGTATCGTCAATGAACTGAACGGGGAGAAAATCGACGTTGTAATGTGGAGTGCGGATACGCGCACTTTCATAACCAGCGCCCTCAGTCCTGCCCGGGTGATGGACGTGAGGATAAATGGCGATGCCGTGACGGCAGTTATCCCTGACCAGCAGCTTTCCCTGGCTATCGGCAGGGAGGGGCAGAATGTGCGCCTTGCGGCCAAGCTTACCGGCTGGCGTATCGACATCAAGAGCGCCTCCGAGGCGGAAAAAGAGATAAAGGAAATGCCGGTACCGGCCATCGAGCCGGAGGCTGTAGCAACACCGCCGGCGGAGGATGATGGTCTATCCTCTGCTGGGATTCCCGATATCGTAGAGCCGGTTGAGGAGACTGAGACCGAGGCTCCCCCCGAAGCCGTAGAGGATGAAGGGGAGGAATTCGGGGAGCCGGTTGAGCCTGAAGAGGTTGTGGCTCCGGAACTGGTCAAGGAGCCGGAAGAGGCCATGGAAAAGCCTGCTATCCGGTTTGCTGAAGATGTAATGAGGCCGGAACCGGTAAAAACCGGGGCCAGGTCGAAGAAGAAGAAGAAAAAGAAGGGCGCTTCCGGTAAGGAAAACGCTGAAGACGGTATAAAAATAAAGCGGATGCGGCGAGTCACAGACGAGATAGATATCGATGAAACAGAGGATTATGGTTAAGCATATTCCACAACGCACCTGTGTGGCCTGCCGCACGGTAAAGTCGAAACGTGAGCTTGCCCGGCTGGTCCGAATGCCAGGCGGGGATGTCGAGATTGACCGGAGTGGCAAGGCACCGGGGCGCGGTGCCTACTTGTGCCGTAACCTGGAGTGCTGGGAAGCCGGTTTAAAAGGCAACCGCCTGAGTCATACTTTGCGCACTACGGTTAGCAAAGACAATCTGGAACGGCTTATGGAGCAGGGTAGAAACATCTGGGAGGATTGATACACGTATGGCAGGAACGAAACGGACGACCAATGGTCCGGGTGTTGCCGGGAAGAAGAAGGTTAACGGTTCATCTCCGGCGGATAAACAACCGGTTGAGATACCGGCCAACTGCAGTGTTCGGCAACTGGCTGAGATAACGGATAGCACCGAAATCGATGTCATAAAGCAGTTAATGCGAAATGGCATAATGGCCAATATCAACCAAATGGTCAGCTACGAGATGGCTTCTGAGGTGGTGACCGCGCTCGGTTACCAGCCTGGTCCGTGTCCCGACTCGGCGCATAGTAGGGCTGCTGTCGGAGGTGCTAAGAAAAGGGGAGCGGCATCAGGAGAAGGAGATTCGAAAAACCTGAGGCCCCGGCCGCCCGTGGTTACCATTATGGGGCATGTCAACCATGGTAAGACAAGGTTGCTGGATGCTATCCGGCAGACCAATGTGATGGAAGGAGAGGCGGGTGGCATTACCCAGCATATCGGGGCCTACCAGGCGGAAGTGGACGGCAAGAGGGTGACTTTCCTGGATACACCGGGGCATGAGGCCTTTACTGCTATGCGGGCCCATGGTGCCCAGGTGACCGACATCGTTGTTCTGATTGTCGCTGTCGATGACGGCGTAATGCCGCAGACCCGGGAGGCCATCGACCATGCTCAGGCTGCCGGCACTCCTATACTGGTGGCACTGAACAAGATGGACAAGGCGGGCGAAAATGCGGATAAGACCAAGCAACAGCTGGCTGAAGCCGGCCTTGTTGTCGAGGAATGGGGAGGAGATATCATCTGCGTACCCATTTCGGCAAAGGAAAAGACGGGAATTCACGAACTGCTGGAGAACCTCCTGCTCCTTGCGGAAATGGAGGATCTCAAGGCCAATCCCACCAATCCGGCATCGGGGGTTGTTATCGAGGCCAGGCTGGATAAGTCCCGGGGGCCGCTGGCTACCGTGTTGATCAATGACGGGTTTCTGAAAGTCGGTGATACCGTTGTTTGCGGCATAACCAGAGGTAGGGTTAAGGCGATGTTTGATTATGCCGGCAGGCGGGTAAAAGAGGCCGAGCCGGCGACGCCGGTGGAAGTACTGGGCCTTGGTAGAGTGCCTCAGGTTGGGGATATCCTGAAAGCGGTATCCGGAGATACGGAGGCACAGGGATTGATTGAGCAGGAGTCAAAGCAGAGGCGTCAGGAGCCCGGGAGGGTAAATCTGAGCAATCTTTATGACCAGCTCAGCGCCGGTAAGGTCAAGGAGTTGGATATCATTCTCAAGGTTGATGTCCGGGGCAGCATGGAGCCGATAAAGGGTTCGCTGGAGGATCTGGGAACGGAAGAGGTGCAGGTCAGGATTATTCACAGTGGCACCGGCAATATTACGGAGAGCGATGTGATGCTCGCCAGTGCCTCCAAAGGAATAATAATTGGTTTTGGCGTCAGTGCCGAGTCTGGTGCGCAGCGTCTGGCCGAGATAGAGGGCGTTAGCATCCGAACCTATGACGTTATCTATGATATGCTAAGCGACGTCGACAGTGCCCTGAAGGGGATGCTGGAGCCTTCCTACGTTGAGGTTATCGAGGGTCGTGCCGAGGTGCGAGGAGTATTTCCGGCCGGGAAGAAGGAAGAGGTTGCCGGTGTCTATGTTAATGAGGGCAGGGTTTACCGTGGTGCTTCAGTGAGAGCGCTGCGCGGGGAAAAGGTATTGTGTGAGTCTACCGTGAACAGCCTCAGGCGCTTCAAGGATGATGTCAAGGATGTATCCGCCGGCTATGAGTGTGGTGTGGGTGTAAAAGACTTCAAGGGCTTCCAGGTGGGTGATATCTTGGAGTTCTTCAAAACGGAAGCAAGGCGCTAGTCCTCCCGGGAAGGGGTAACAATTTGTCGCATCGTATAGAGCAGGTGAACATGCTCATCCGTCGTGAGCTCAGCGAGTTGATACAGCATCAGGTCAAGGACCCCCGGCTCACCAAGTTTATCTCTGTTACCGAGGTTTCTACCTCACCCGACCTGAAACATGCTCGGGTATTCGTTAGCTGTATTGGCAGCGATACGAAGGACCAGGAAGTCCTCACTGCACTGGGGGCGGCTTCTGGGTTTCTGCGAAACGAGATGTCCCATCATCTCAAGCTGCGGCGTATTCCGGACCTGAGTTTCATTTGGGATGATTCCATACGGCACGGGGACTATGTCCTGAAACTTATCGAGCAGGCCACCGGTGATAATCAGGGCCGTCCGCAAAGTGGCTGATTTTGGACGGCATACTCAATATCAATAAACCACCGGGTATAACCTCATTTTATGTCGTGGCCCGCGTCAGGAGTTTGACCGGGGAGAAGCGGGTGGGGCATGCTGGTACGCTGGACCCTGATGCTACCGGGGTTTTGCCGATATGTCTGGGCAAGGGAACACGGGTTGTCGAATTCCTCGTTGACACCACCAAAGTATATCGTGCCCGGATACACCTTGGTATAGCCACCGATACCGGTGATAAAAGCGGCCGGGTTATTCGACAGAGGGCCACGTCCGGAATCGAAAGGGAACACCTCGAATCACTATTCTCGTCCTTTTTGGGTACGGTTGAGCAAACTCCGCCCATGTACAGTGCCGTAAAGCATCGTGGCAAACGTCTCTATGAGCTTGCCAGGGCGGGTATTGAGGTGGAGAGGAAAAGCAGGGCCGTTCAGATTCATTGCCTTGACCTTACGGAATGGCAACCGCCGCTGGCCACTCTGGAGATTGTATGTGGGAAGGGTACCTATGTACGTACCCTGGTTGATGACCTGGGTAATGTACTGGGTTGTGGGGCCACCCTCGATAGCCTGTCCCGTTTGAGGTGTGGCGTTTTCGATATCGGAGAATCCGTTTCACTGGAGATGTTTGATGCTGCCTGTCGCCACGGCTGCTGGCAGCACCTCGTTTATCCGTTGGATACAGTGCTTCTGGACTGGCCTGCCGTGGTGGTCGGCGAGAGGCAATGCCAGCTTATACGAAACGGCCAGACCTTGCCGCTGGAAAATGAGTTGAGCGAGAGGGGTGGTGGCCTGAATAGACTTTATTGTCGTGCCTACTCTCTTGACGGTAGCTTCCTGGCCGTGTTACGCTTCAACCCGGGAAGTAACCGGTGGCAGCCGGTAAAGGTTTTTGTATAACAGGCCCTTTACTTCCTGTGGTACAGTTGATTTTCCGGTGGAAGTTGGAGAGATTTTATAGATTTTGTCCCGGAAATACCTTGACATACTGCGGATAACTGTTATAGTAGTATGGTTTGGTTTTTAATAATCCGACCGGAGGGAGAAAATGGGAGAGCAGCACGAAGCGTATTGTTTTAAATGCAGAGCCAAAGTAGTAATGACGGAACATGAGCATATTACTCTGAAGAACGGGAAACCGGCGGTAAGGGGCATATGCCCCAATTGTGGTACCAAGGTGTTTAGAATTGGTGAGGGATAGGCTAAACCGGCCTGTCCTTTACCATGTTATCAATAAAAATATTTGGAAGCAGGTTACAGGTCTGCTTGTCTGATAACGTTTTTCTTTATAAAAGGCAAGAGGCCTTCTTTGCTGAGAAAGGAGAGGGGTAAAGCTTTGGGCAATATAAACGTAGCTATAATAGGGGTGGGTAATTGTGCCTCATCCCTGGTACAGGGGGTCCATTACTATAAGAAAGCCAGGGAAAACGAGTTCGTCCCCGGTTTGATGCATGTCAACCTGGGCGGTTACCGCATCAGCGATATCAATTTCGTAGCCGCTTTTGATATCAATAAGTCGAAGGTGGGCAAGGACCTGTCGGAAGCTATCTTCGCTTCCCCGAACAACACCTACAAATTTACCGATGTTCCGGCAAGTGGGATAAAGGTTCAGAGGGGTATGACCCATGATGGTCTGGGGAAGTATCTCTCTCAGAAAATCGAAAAGGCGCCGGGCTCGACTGCAGATATTGTCGGGATACTGAAGGAAACCAAGACCCATGTGGTGCTCAATTATTTGCCGGTCGGAAGTGAAGAGGCGACCAAGTGGTATGTTGAGCAGGTACTCTCTGCGGGTTGTAGCTTCATCAATTGTATCCCCGTATTTATCGCCCGTGAGAAATACTGGCAGAAGCGTTTTGAGGAAAAGGGGTTGCCGGTGATAGGCGATGATGTCAAATCTCAGGTTGGGGCGACAATTGTCCACCGGGTATTGGCCAGGCTATTCAGAGAGCGCGGCGTTAAACTACTGAGGACATATCAGCTTAATTTCGGTGGCAATACCGACTTTCTCAACATGTTGGAGCGGGAACGTCTGGAGTCCAAGAAGATATCCAAAACCAACGCGGTCACCTCACAGCTTGACTACCAGATGGACCCCGACGATATCCACGTGGGTCCCAGTGATTACGTGCCCTGGCTGGATGACCGTAAGTTCTGCCATATCCGGATGGAAGGGCAGACCTTCGGTGATGTTCCCCTGGACCTGGAACTGAAACTCGAGGTATGGGACAGTCCTAACTCGGCGGGAGTGATTATTGACGCGATACGGTGCTGCAAGCTTGCCCTCGATTGTGGGATCAAGGGATCATTGACGGCTCCCTCCGCTTACTTTATGAAGTCACCGCCGGTACAATATAGTGATGATGAGGCCCGCCGCATGGTCGAAGATTATATAACCGGTTGCCGGCAGGCCGGACAGAAGAGCAGTGCTACTCAGCAATAGCCGGAGTGAGGTGAGGGGTTGGCCAAAAACAGATGAAGATAGCATTGGTCTCGCCTTATGATTTTGCCCACCCTGGCGGGGTGGTAAACCATATCTGTGCACTGGGCTATCGCCTGACCGAAATGGGCCAGGAAGTAAGGTACATAGCGCCTGCTTCCAGGAACGTCGATTCCTTTGATGAGAGGCTTATTACTGTCGGCAAGGCGCGGCCCATTCCTGCCAGCGGTTCCATCGCACGCGTCTCCATATCGCCCATGCTATCAACCAGGATAACGGAGATTCTGGAGAGGGAGAAGTTCGATATTATCCATCTCCACGAGCCACTGATGCCCATGATGTGCACGACCGTGCTTCGGATGTCCGGCACGGCAAACGTGGGTACCTTTCATGCCTTTGACGGCAAGGGATACTATGTTGCCAAACCCTTAAGCCCCTTTTTCTTCAAGAGGTGGTTCAGCAAGCTGGACGGCAAAATTGCCGTGTCCCGGCCGGCAATGGAGTTTGTCAGCAAGCACTATCCGGCGGAATACAGCATCATACCCAATGGTATCGACACCGGCCATTTCCACCCCGGCGTTAAGCCGGTAGAAGAATACCTTGACGGTAAGATGAATATCCTGTTTGTCGGCCGCCTCGAGCCAAGGAAGGGGGCGGACTACCTGCTCAAGGCATACCAGCGGGTAAAAAGGGAGATACCTGAGACCCGGCTTATTATTGTGGGGCCGGGTACCAATCTCCGTTATCGCTACGAGCGGATGGTGAAGAGGAAGGGTATTAAGGATGTGGTTTTTGTCGGCTATTCCAGCTATACCGAACTACCCAGGTACTATAAGACCGCCGACGTTTACTGCGCACCGGCTACCGGCTGGGAAAGCTTTGGCATCGTCCTTCTCGAGGCGATGGCGGTGGGAACGCCGGTGGTGGCATCGAACATAGCCGGTTATGCCAGTATACTCGGCGATGGCGAGGAAGGAATACTGGTGCCACCAAAGGATGATGAACAGCTGGCCCGGTCTCTGGTTTACCTTCTCAGGAACGATTCCCTGAGAGAGGAGATGGGGGTCAAAGGAATACGCAAGGCATCTGGTTATGACTGGAAGAAGGTTTCCCGCAGTGTGCTGGGTTACTACAACAAGGTACTGGGCAGTAAACCGGCCAGCAGGGAGCCTTTCTCGCTGAGAAAGATGATAATGGAAAGTGTAACCGGTCCTTTTGCCAGGGGAAGGGGGCGGAATGGAAAAACTGACCGGAGCCCGTAAATCCGCCTACCATATTACCGGGCCGGCAGTGAGGTTAATGGCCAAGACCGGTGTCACCCCCGATAACCTGAGCTGGATAGGTTTTGCCATAGCGGTAGGGGCGGCCGTCCTGATTGGTACAGGCCACATTTTCATTGCCGGCTTTGTTGTACTCGCCGGTGGTTTTTTTGATATGCTGGATGGGGCCTTGGCTAGATACACCGGTAAGGTGACATCTTCCGGGGCGGTGCTTGACTCTTTACTGGACCGCGTTTCGGAAGCGCTGCTTCTGCTGGGTGTCCTTTTCTATTACGTTTTCTGGGGTGGATGGTCTGGCTTGGGGATAGTACTGGTGGGCCTTGCTATGGTTGCGTCGCCATTGCCCAGCTATATCAGGGCCAAGGCGGAAGCGAGCGGGCTTGATTGCAAAATAGGGCTTTTCACCAGGCCGGAGAGGGTTATCGTTCTGGCGGTAGGGCTCCTGGCAAGCTATGTGAGCAACTCTCTGTATATCGCTCTTGCCATCATAGCGGTTTTCAGCTTTGTTACTGCCGGACAGAGATGGCTCTATGTACAGAAGCGGTTGGCGAATAGATGTGGCGATGGGGGGTGAGCTCAGAAGCAAAATATTCGCCGGGGGTAGTTCGGGCTTTGTCCCGGATTGCCATCGGTTCAATGACTCAAGGGGGAAGGAGAAATAATGTCGGTTACAGCGGTTATCGGGGCACAATGGGGAGATGAAGGAAAGGGCAAGATAGTAGACCTTTTGGCGGAAAGGGCCAAAGTAGTGATACGCTTCTCCGGTGGAGATAACGCCGGCCATACGGTTATCAACCAGTATGGCGAGTTTGGCATGCACCTTATACCCTCGGGGATATTCTATCCCGGCGTCACCTGTATCATTGGTAACGGCGTGGCCATCAACCCCGAGGTGCTTATCGGTGAAATCGACAGCCTGGAGCAACGCAATGTGGATACCGGCAGGCTCTACATCAGCGATCGTGCACACCTCATTATGCCCTATCATACCCTTCTGGGCAGGAAAAAAAGCATCCGCATCATTATCAGACGCATCATTACCGGCGGCGGCGATAAACAGTTGCCCGGCCTCCCCCGCGGCATCAATCGCCTCCTTGAGGGCTTCGCTCTCGCCCCCGCCGCCCCAGCTATT